>VEPI01000062.1:0-4670 GCA_012026935.1 Melioribacter sp.
ATTGCTTCGTCGTTCTTCGACAAGCTCAGAACTTCTCGCAATGACAATGTCAAATATCTAAGTTTGCGTACTTAGCGTGTTTCTCAATGAACGCGCGGCGCGGTTCAACTGCATCTCCCATCAGCGTTTCAAAAATTTTATCTGCCGCGGCTGCGCTTTCCAAATTAACTTGAAGAACCGTGCGCGTTTCGGGATTCATTGTTGTTGACCATAATTGTTCCGGATTCATTTCGCCCAATCCTTTGTAGCGCGATATTATTATTCCCTTTGTTGAAGTTGTGCCCTCGCCCTCTTCTGCTTCTTCTCCTTCAACAACAACCACTTCTTCTTTTCCTTTTGAGTCGGCTTTGAATTTTTTCAAAATTTTATCTCGTTCGTCATCGTCAAATGCGTAATGTTCTTCTTTTCCTTTTTTAATTTTATAAAGCGGCGGCTGTGCAATGTAAACTTTTCCGGCAGTGATTAATTCTTTCATGTGGCGGTATAAAAATGTTAAGAGCAAGGTTCGTATGTGACTTCCGTCCACGTCTGCATCCGTCATTAAAATAATTTTTCCGTAGCGTGCTTTTTCGGAATCAAACTCTTCGCCGATTCCCGCTCCGATTGCAGAGATCATCGCTTGTATTTCTTGATTCTCAAGAATTTTATTGATCTTCGCTTTTTCAACATTCAAAATTTTCCCTTTTATCGGAAGAATTGCCTGAAATCTTCTATCGCGCCCCATCTTTGCTGAGCCGCCGGCAGAATCTCCTTCTACAACATATATCTCGCAATGCTCTGGATCGTTAATTGAACAATCGGCAAGTTTGCCCGGTAGATGCATTGAGTCGAGCGCGTTTTTTCTTCGTACAAGTTCTCGGGCTTTACGTGCAGCTTCACGTGCTTCTGCTGCGCGCATGCATTTATCAATAATTTTTTTAGCTATCGAGCTGTTCTCTTCGAGAAACTCGGAAAGTTTTTCTCCCACTAAAGTTTCAACTGCGGATTTAACTTCGCCGTTACCAAGTTTCGTTTTTGTTTGACCTTCGAACTGCGGTTCCATTACCTTAACAGAAATTACAGCCGTTAATCCCTCTTTGAAGTCGTCGCCCGTTAAAGTTATTTTGTTGCTGTCTTTGATCAGTCCGTTCTTGTATGCGTAATTATTAAATGTTCTAGTGAGTGCGGTTCTAAATCCAACCAGATGTGTTCCGCCTTCTATAGTGTTAATGTTGTTAACATACGAGTGAACGTTTTCGGAGTACGAATCGCTGTACTCAAATGCGATTTCAACCGGAGTATTGTCCTTCTCTCCTTCAATGTAAACGGGCTTGTGAATAGGCGAGCGGTTTTCATCAAGATATTTTACGAAGTCCGTCAGCCCGCCTTTAAATTTATAAACTTCTTCCTGTCCGTCTGTCTCGTCTTTAAGCGTCATCGTCACTTCTTTGTTCAAATACGCAAGCTCACGCAATCTTTCTGCAACGGTATCAAAATGAAATTTTACGGTCTTAAAAATTTCTTTATCCGGCATGAATGTAGTTTTAGTCCCGTTGTTTTCACTTTTATAAGTTCCCGTTTGCTTCACCGGAGCTTTAGGAATACCGCGTTTGTATTCCTGTGTATAAATTTTTCCATCCCGTTTCACTTCAACTATCAGCCATTCGGAAAGAGCGTTTACAACGGAGACGCCGACACCATGAAGTCCGCCGGAAACTTTATATGAGTTTTTATCAAATTTTCCTCCGGCATGTAGAACAGTCATAACAACTTCGAGCGCAGATTTTTTTTCCTCGGGATGCATGTCAACAGGGATCCCTCTTCCTCTATCTTCAACTGTAATACTTTGGTCTTTATGAATGGTTACAACTACTCGGTCATTGTATCCTGCGAGAGCTTCGTCAATGCTGTTATCTACTACTTCGTTGATGAGATGATGAAGTCCGCGCGATCCGATATCGCCGATATACATTGCGGGGCGTTTGCGTACTGCTTCGAGTCCTTTTAATACGTTAATGCTTTTTGCGTTGTATTCTTCTTGTTTGGCTGCATTGTTTTTTTCTTTTTCTTTCGCCATAACTTATCTTTATTCCTTCTTACAAAAACTTTATTGTTTTTATTATTTGTCCGTTAAAATGTTTATTTATTTTTTCCGCTATTAAATTTTTTCTAAGATTCAGTTCGCTCTTCCAGACTGAATTTTCCACCCTGAGAAATAAAATTTGTTTTTCAACTTTAACCGCTTGGGCGATCGGTTTCAGCTCCGGAAATATTTTTTCAAATTCATCAACTATGTTATAATTCTTAAGCGCCTCGCGTAGATTCGTAAACTCCGATTCTTTGTTCAACACATCGTCAATTGTTCTAAAACTGCTACGCATATGCCGCTTTGCCATTGTCAACTTTTATTAAAAGATTTTCTTTTCCCAGATCCAACCCTTCTGTTTTTGTAAGGTCGGTCATAGTGATAAACGCTTGTCCAATTTGAGAAAGATACCGGCTGATTCTTCCGGAACGGTAAATATCAAGTTCGCCGAAGACATCGTCCATTAAAAAGATTGGCGTCTTTCCGAGTTTCTCTTTCATAAAAAAGAACTGCCCGAATCTTAACGCAATCTGAAATGTTTTATGCTGCCCTTGTGAACCAAAGCGTTTCAGCTCAAGATCGTTTACATAAAAAATAAAATCGTCTCGGTGTGGCCCGGCTAGATTAGTTCCTCTCCGCAGCTCATCTTCCCGGAGATCATTTAACTCCTCTCTAAATTTTTCTGCAATTTTTTCCTGGTCCGTTCCTGAAAAGGAATTATAAATTATTTTCGGTTCTTCGGCTCCTTCAACAATTTGATTATAAGAATCTTTGAGATAGCTGTTAAACTCTTCAACAAAATTTTGTCTGTGCTTAATTATTTCGGTGCCGTTTATGATTAGAGATTCTGTCCATGCTTCAAGTTGATCATATAAATTTTGATTGCGTGTTTCCTTAATCTGCGTTAATAATGATGAACGTTGGCGCAATGTTTTATTGTATTCAAGCAGCATTTCCAGATACGTGTGGCTCGCCTGCGAAATTACCGAGTCAACGAATCTTCGTCGTTCTGCCGGTGCGCCTTGTGTAATTGCATGATCGGATTGTATAAGCGAAACAATTGGAAATTTTCCTATTACTGAGGTAGAATTAAACACTTGTTTGCCGTCCAAATAAAAACTCTTTTTCCCTTTTGAAGAATCAAAAAATATACGTGTGTTGTTTTCCGTCAAGTCCGAAAAATTTCCTTTCGCGTCAAAATATTGTTCGCCAAACATTATAACATCGTTCTCGTTAGCAAGATTTAAGTTTTTTGTTGTGCTCAAATAATAGATTGCCTCTAAAATGGATGTCTTTCCCTGCCCGTTACCACCAACAATGAAATTTAACTTCTCGGAAAAATTCAGCGATGTGTTTTTATGCAGTCTGAAGTTTTGCAATTCGATTTGCTTAAGAACCATTTTAAGTATTCAAGCGAACCGGCATCAACAACATCATCAAGTCAAGATTTTCTTTTTTCTGAACCGGTTCTATTACTACCGCTTTGGTCGGTGAGTGAAGTTTAAAAATTATTTCTTCCTCGCTGCTTAAGTGCGTAAGAACATCATTAACATAAGCTGAGTTGAATCCGATCTCCAGAGCATCTCCTTTATATTCACAAATTACTTTTTCTTCTCCCGACGCGCCGATATCCAAATCTTCCGCGGAGATTTCCAAAGCGTCCGTTGTTATTGAAAACTTAACGCGTCTTGTACTTGATGTTGAAAACAGCATCATTCTTTTTATTGATTCGTGAATATCTCTGGTATTTACTTTCATAAAAAATTCGTTCTCTAGCGGGATTACGCTCGCATAGTCTGGATATTTTTGGCTGATGAGCCGTGTGATCAATTCGATATCGTTCAGTTTAAACGATACATAAGTTTTTGTAAGATGAATTTTAACATCTTTCTCATTCAATATTTTCAAGAGAACCGAAACTGCTCTTTCAGGTACAACATATTGTTGGTTGAATGCCGCCTTAATATTTTTATTTAACATATTTACCAGTCTGTGGCCATCGGTTGTTACTAAACGTAAACCATCATCTCTAAACTCAAACAAAGTACCCATCATAGCCGGGCGCATTTCCTCTTTGCTCATTGCAAAGGCGCATTTTTCAAATGCTTGTCTTAATTCCTCGCCGTTTATTAATACTTCGTTAATGTCTTTCGCGTTTTTGTCTGCTTCAACAGAGGGTATTTCAGGAAATTCGTCGGCATCCAAATAACTGATGGTATATTTTCCCATATCCGTAACGATGTTGATTTTCTTATTCGCCATCAATTTGAAATGAATGGTTGTGTCTTTCAATGAACGAACAACATCATTTAAAAGTCTTGCGGGAACTACTATTTTTATATTTTCCTCTGCTACTATATTCAGTGATGATTTCAAAGATATTTCAAGATCTGTAGCATAAATGGTAAGTTGTCCGTCTTTAACTTCGAATAAAAAGTTTTCCAGAATAGGCATTGGTGTACGCGTAGGAACTGCAGGAATGATTTTGCTTAGAAGTTTTTCTAACTCTTTACTGTTGACTTTGAATTCCATAATTCATCTCCTGGTTGAACCAAAAATATCAAAAAATGCTACCATTTTCAATTTGTGTTCTGCCTCTGTTTAG
>VEPI01000062.1:4682-59712 GCA_012026935.1 Melioribacter sp.
CATTATTATTATATAAACTATATATATACTTAAAGATTTATAATAATAAGCAATGTTAATTTGTGTATAAGTGGTTTTTATTAACCTTAGAGTAAAAATTCTAAACTAATAACCAACGGAAGACCGTTGGTAACATAATAATAAATGTAAGTTATCAAAAGATGTGTTAGTAACAAAAGAATATAAACACAGAAGCCACGGGTTATACACCGGTTACCAACAAGAAAAATTTTATATAACGCGCATCTCAATTTTATTTTTTAATGAGTCTATAGTCTCTTTCATTTTAGAATCTTCCGCAACTAAGTTTTCCATGCTTGTTTGCGAGTGTATAACGGTAGAATGATCTCTGCCGCCAAAATGTAAACCAATAGTTTTCAAGGAGGACTTTGTTAATAATTTTGAAAGATACATAGCTACTTGACGGGCTAAAACAATTTCTTTTCTACGGTTCTTTTCACGTAATTTATTTTCTTCAAGATTGAAATGCTCACAGACAACTTTAGTAATTAGTTCTATGGAAATATTAACCTGTTTATTAGTAGAGACCTCTTTAACGGTTTTTTTTACCAGGTCGAAATCTATTTCTTTGGAAGTTAGAGAAGAATTAGCAAGGAGTTTGATTAAACACCCTTCCAGCTCACGAATATTAGATGTTATGTTTTGTGCGATATATTCTAATATCTCACGGGAAAGAATAATACCATAGACTTCACTTTTGTTTTTTAAAATGGCAACACGTGTTTCAAAATCCGGAGGTTGAATATCAGCAGATAAACCCCAGGAAAAACGGGAGATCAATCTTTCATTTAAGCCTTTTAAATCTTTAGGCGGCTTATCGCTGGATAAAACAACTTGTTTACCTGATTGATGTAGAGTATTAAAAATTTGGAAAAATAAATCTTGTGTTTTTTCCTTACCTACTAAAAATTGAATATCGTCAATAATAAGCGCATCCATGCTTTTGTAGAAACTTGAGAACTCATTAACAGTATCGCCTTGAATAGCTTCTACAAATTCTACGGTGAATGCGTCGGAAGAAATATACACAACACGTTTATCCGGAGAACGTTCTAAAATTTTATTACCGATGGCATGTATTAAATGAGTTTTACCTAAACCAACACCGCCGTAAACAAAAAGGGGATTAAAAGACGTTTGCCCCGGATTCTCCCCAACAGCAATAGCAGCAGCTCGCGCTAGTTGATTTCCTTCACCCTTTATAAAATTTTCGAAAACATATCTAGGATTTAAATAAGTCTCAAAATCACGCGGCTTACTTTGGGCTGTTTGAGAAGAAGAGCCATTAGATGAAAAAGGAAGTTCTGGCTGTTCTTCAGAAGAAACCTTTTCCTCATAAATTACATAAGCAAGTTTACCGTCTGTACCAAGAACTTGTGAGATAGTTTTATTGATTAAAGTATTATAATGCTCTTCTATCCACTCAACAAAAAAGTTGTTAGGTACATAAATTTTTAATGTAGATTTTTCCAATTCAAAAGGTTTTATAGGCAAAAACCAGGTGTTATAAGTAATAAAAGGAACGTTTTCTTTGATTAATCCCAGGCATTCCTTCCAAACTTCAGAGGCGCTCTTTTCGGTCTGAAGTCCCAGAAGATTCTCGGCTGCGTTTTGCATATTGTCCACAATACGGAAAAAAGAAAAAGGTGTAGAAAAATGATTTATTATAAAAAATTAACGAAAAAATTTTATATACGAACAAATTATTAACATTAAAAAAGGGCCATAAGCTATTTATTTATAAGTGGCTTTCACAGAAAATCAGTAATAACGAACAGAGACAGCCAAGAAAAACATAACACCAAAAAGGTTCTTAATTATGTGAAACGTTCCACAAAAAAGGATTATCAACAATTTATTAACACATAATTTTGTGTGTTATCTGCTGTTGTGAAGATATAAGAAGGGGGTAATTAGTGCAAATTAATTCTCTTAACAGGAAGAAATATTTTACTAAAAAAGAAGTTTGAACAGAGAATAACGAAAGCTAATTTTGTGCCGAAGATATTTATAAAGCAATAATTCTATTCGAGAGTGAAATGAAAAATCTTTTGATAGTTTTTACTGGCGGTACTTTCTCAATGAAGATAGACGAAAAGACAAATTCTGCAATTCCTTTTTTTCATGGGGAAGATTTATTAGAAATGATACCTCAGGCGAAACAACTCGCAAATTTATCCGTATATGAATTCGGTAAATTTCCAGGACCTCATATAACACCCGAATTAATGAAGGAGCTTTCAAAAAAGGTAAAAGAATTTATTTCAAATGCAGACATAGATGGAGTTATAATTACCCACGGCACAGACACACTGGAAGAAACCGCATATTTTTTAGATTTAACAATTAAGACCGAAAAACCAATTGTAGTAATAGGCGCAATGAAAACAAGCAGCGAAAAAGATTGGGACGGTCCTTTAAATCTTTTGGATGCAATACATATTTGTAATAACACTAATAGCGGGGGAATGGGTGTTCTTGTCTGTCTTAACGGAGAAATAAATGCGGCAAGCGAGGTTACAAAAACACACACAGAAGATATAGAAACATTCCGAAGTCTGGACTTCGGCTCGCTTGGATTTGTTAATAAAGGGAGGGTAATATTTAATAGACAACCGAATAAATTGGAAAAAATTGAGACAGAAAAAATCAATTCCAACGTAGATCTAATAAAAATTTATGCAGGAATGAATGAGAAATTTTTCAAATATTCTGCAGATAGCGGCGTAGATGGAGTAGTTATTGAGGCAATGGGCGTTGGAAATGTTCCACCACCGGCTTTTGATGGAATTAAATATATTATTGAAAAAAATATTCCGGTAGTTCTTGTATCTAGATGTCCTGCCGGAGAAACGCTGGATATTTATGGTTATCCAGGCGCTGGGAAATGGTTAAAAGAAATGGGCGTAATCTTTGCGGACTACTTGAACGGGCAAAAAGCGAGAATAAAATTAATCGTTTGTCTTGGTCTGACGAACGACAAAGAAAAACTTAGAAAATTATTTGAGAAATAAAAATGAATAACAAAAGTGAAAGCTTTTGGAATAACATTAAACCGTGGCTGGGAACAGCGGCTCTTTTGCCGCTGATTATTTATTATACAATTAACAAAGGGCAGTTCACTTTTATAGATTATATAAATGTATTAATTCACGAGGGCGGGCACGGTATATTTAAAATCTTTGGAAAATTTATTTATACCCTTGGCGGAACGCTTATGCAAATAATAATTCCGTCAATGTTCGTGATATATTATTGGTTAAAAAGGAAGAAAATCTGGACACAAATATTTCTATCCTGGCTGGGGGAAAATCTAATGAATATTAGCGTTTATGCGGCAGACGCACGCGCACAGAGACTACCATTATTAGGAGGCAACAAAGTCTACCATGATTGGACTTGGTTGCTGTCCCAAACCGGATTGTTGGAACAAGACCAAATAGTGGGAAGCATTTTTTATGGAACAGGAATATTGACGTTTATAATCGTATTGTTAATACCTCTTTTTTTAAAAGAAATAAAACCGGCAAATATTGATCTTAACCTTTGATCAAACCAATTTTTATCTATCTATTTTTAAATGCCAGGAAACAAGTCTCCTCAACCGAAAAAGATTTTCATAATTAGGATTATGATTGATCAAGGCCAGGTAATATCCAAAAACTTTTTCGTATTCTTTTTTATAAAGGTTAACCATAGCACCAACATAATAGAAATCATCTGCTCTAACCGATTTGATCAACAATGGAGAATACCTCAAATAGTTTTCCGAAAACGTTAACATTTTTTCTGCATTTAGAACTTCGCTGTTTTGTAAAAAAGCCTTTGCAAGCTGAATATAAACACTAAGACGAGAAACGCTATCCGGCTTTGTGGTTTTAATAAAGGAATTAGTTTCGTTCTCTATTGAAAAGATGTGCAGAAAAGTGGAGGAATTAATTTTTTCATTAAGCAGAACATTATTATAGTCTTTGTTAATCTGAAGAGAATCCGGGAAAAGGTTTATCATTCGCTCTAAAGAAGAACGGCGCGCATTTATTATTCCTAATTTTTCGAAAGCTAAAGAGTAAAGAAAATTAGACAAATAATCATTTGGGAAAAGCTCTCTTAAATATTTCGATATTCCGAATGCAAAGCGATAATTATTTGATACATTTAGCGAATATTCAACGGAATTGAGCAAATCGTTTTTTTGAGGAGGATATTTTTTTGCATACTCTTTTATGAACAAACCGGAATAAAGCGTATCAAATTTCTCATCGAACGAATAAATATAGTTAGAAGGTTTTCCCACAAAAAAAGCACGCGGGGCCAAGAACTCAAGATGAGGATGTATCTCAGAATTTACGAGAGAGTTATTTATCATTGTAAAAAAACCACGTGGTGAAACAGATTGACAAGCTAAAAAAGTAAACGGATTATTAATACCAATCCGTTCAAAATCTTGTTTTATCAAAGGAGAAGCAAATTTGCTGTTGATACTCTCAAAAGAAACTTTGATTTCTTTTTTAGAGCCGACCAGAATAATATCGTTGGCGGTTCCTCCCCAGAGTTGTGAATATGGAAACACCGAAGAAAAGGTATTTAATACGAGCTTTACGACATCATCGTCCGCCTCGTAGAGATGAAACCACTGAACCATAATACCGTTCTCTTTCAGCGAGGCAGAACATTTTTCAAAATATTCTTTTGAAAATAGATTCCCTATTCCCGCAACCCAAGGATTGGAAGGCTCCGAAATAATAACATCATACTTTTCTTTTGATAGTTTTAACAATGTAACAGCGTCTTCATTAATGATATTTACACGCGGATCATTAATACAATTTTTGTTTTCACGCTTAAAAAGAGCAGCGGCAGAAATAACCTCTTTTGAAATCTCGGCACACACAACTTTTTTTACAGGAGAGTTTAATACAGAGCCAATAGTTGTTCCGCTGCCGAAACCGACCACAAAAATATTTTTAGGATTTTGGTGAAGCATCATTGGTATTTCGCCGAGCAAAACCTGAGTAGGCATATCAAAATATGTGCTTGCGTCCGGCTTGCCGTTAATTATTAATCTTTTGTTTACGTTATTCCGAATAGATTGAGTAACTGCAACGGTTGCGCTCATTCCTTCTTTATAAAAAATTATTTTTTCATCGGAAAAACCCTTGGTAAATTCATTGAAAGAACTAGGCGGAAGAGCACCGAAAGATCTGAAAACACCACTGAGCAAAACTTTTTCATTCCATCTTGGAGAAAACACCAGATAAGAAAAGAAAACAAATGCACAAATTGAAGAGAACGACACTTTTTCTTTGATTGAAAAAAATTTGTATTTCGATATCAGGAGAAAAGCGCCAAATAAATTAAGAGCAATCCCAATTTCAAAAGTTGACTTTATTCCAAACAAAGGAATAAATATCAAACCGGTTAAGATAACTCCGACAACCGTCCCCAAAGTATTTACAGAAAACACCTGTCCGACCGAAACACCAATTTTTTTATTAAAGTTGGAAACTATTTCTGAAGCAACCGGAAGAGACATTCCCATAAATAATGTGGGCAACAACATTAAACAAAAACAAAAAATAAACTCTACAACGAGAAAATATTCGAAAGATTCTTGAGACTTGGAAAACAGCATAGAGACTTTCCACAATGAATAAGGCAGGCGTTCGTAAAAAAGCAAAACAAACATTGTTGAAAAAGCAATTGCGCTCTGAAGGATTGTCAATAATTTTACATAATTATATTTTTTCAAAACATTTTGAGTAACGACCAGACTTCCGATAGTTATTCCGCCGATGAAAGCCATCAACATTATCGAAAATGCATATGTAGAGGAACCGAAAAAATTAATTAATAACCGAACCCAAACCATTTCGTATAAAAGAGCAGCCATTCCCGAAATTCCTGCGACGAGGACAACCCTTTTCGCTATTTGTTTGTCAACTTCGAAAAAATTGCTGTTGTCAGCATCTTCCGCGGGAATAAGTTCAAGTTCAAAAATTTTATTTTGTTTCTTCGATAAGTAGAAACCCACGAACCCCGCAATGATATTTAAGAAAGCAGTGGAGTAAATGGTTATGTCTAAACCAAATTCTTTTATTAATACAAAACCTGCAAATACTACTCCAACCACAGCACCAAAAGAGTTTAAAAAATAAAGAGAGGCAATCTCTTTTCGGGCATCTTGAATACGCTCAACAAAAAATTTACTTAATACCGGCAAGGTTCCGCCCATAGCAGTTGCCGGAAGAAGAAGGAGAATTCCAGCAACAAGAAAACGAGTGCCGGTAAATAAAAACGGTTTAGAAATTAGATCTAAATTAGATGCTGTTGAGAGGAATAAATTTCCCACAAGGGAACTAATGGTGGGATATAAAAGACAATAGGCGCCAATGAATAATTCTAATAAAGAATAAATTCGTACTGGATTGTCAAAAGAGTCGGATTTTTTGCCAAACAAATAATTACCGAGAGCGAGACCACCCAAGAAAGTTGCAAGCACGGTCATTTGGGCATAAGTTGTGTTACCCAAAAACAAACTCAAGTATTTAAACCAAACGACCTGGTAAACCAACCCGGCTATTCCGCTAACGACAAAAAGAAGCGAAACGACTATTCTAACATTTTGTTTCTGCATGATTCCTCGTTTTAAGATCTAACTGTAATTTAAGAAAGGTTTATGGGAATTAAATACGAGAGGAAAAATATTTTTAAGTTACGAGACAAGATTATTTATTAAAAAAACCTAATTTAAAAACAGAAGCTGAACGATTATGAACACTGGAAGCAGAACAAAAAGAGAGAATCCATAAATGTAAGCGAAGAAACTCGGCATTTTTATATTGTTCTCTTCGGCCACCGCCTTAACCATAAAGTTTGGACCATTACCGATGTATGTCATACTGCCAAAGAATACAGAGCCAACGGAAATAGCTTTAAGAATACTCTCCGGTATTCCGGCAACGATATTGCCCGAATGCTCGCCCAAGCCCAAGGCAAGTGAATGAAATGTTACCGCAGTGGGAGTGTTATCTAAAAAACTGCTCAACAAACCAGAGTAATAATAAAATTGTTGTGGTAAAATTACACCAAGGGATTTTGCGTTGTATTCCAGATACAACAAACATGGAACCATAGTTATAAAAATTCCCAAGAATAAATAACCAACTTCTTTAATGGGTTCCCACGTAAAGTTATTCGATTCCCTTGTTAATTTTGTAGTAAACATTAAAGAGAAAACAGCCATTGCCAGAATGATTGCCTCACGGATAAATTTATAATAGTGGTTACTATTTATGAATGGCAGATATTGTTCATTTATGAATGCAACCGCCAGAACAACTCCGATGAGCCAAACAAAATTTAATTTACCAGAAATTTTTATTGGTCTTATAACTCTGCGATCAGATTCAATAGCAGCCCTTGGCTCTTTTTTATGGTAGTATGTATCAACGAAAAAATAAATAATAACTAGCAAAAAATTTGTTACAAACCATTCCGGAAACAAATTAAAAAACCACGTAAAGTGAGCACCGCGGAGATACATCATAAACAAAGGCGGATCTCCAAGTGGTGTTAACAAACCGCCGCAATTAGCAACAATGCCAATAAAAAACAAAATCGTATGGACTTTGTATTTTCTTTCCTTGTTGGTATGAATAAGAGCACGAATAAGTAGCATAGCTGCACCCGTCGTTCCCATAAAGGAAGCAAGCACAGCACCGATAATCATAAACACAACATTTACAGAGGGCTTTGCTTCTATATCTCCGTCTAAAAAAACTCCACCAGTTATAGTAAACAATGAGCCCAGCAAAATTATAAACGGAATGTAATCAAACACCATAGTTTCAAAAAGCTTCTCTTCCAGTCCGGCGCTTAATAAATAAATAATAATAGGAAAACTAAGAACGACGGCTACAAACAGCTTGTTTTTATTTTTCTCCCAAAAATGATTCCAGCGCAAAGGAAAAACAGCAATTGAAAACAGCATTAAAAGAAAAGGTATAACCGTAAACAAAGGAACACTAACAGCTAATTCTTTCATTGATAACACCGGGTTTAGAAAAAAAATCTAATTAGAAAATTATTTTTTAAGTAAGTCCCTTATTTGAGTTAACAGCAAAATCTCTTCTTTAGGCGCTGGTTTAGACTCTTCTTTTTTCTTTAAGCTGTTCATTCCCTTTATCATCATAAATATTGCAAAGGCTATAATAATAAAATCAATTACAGTATTAATGAATAACCCGTATCTAATTGTAACATTACCCGCCAAAGATATAGAGAGGTTGCTAAAATCGATACCTCCCAAAAGCAAACCGATAGGAGGCATTATTACATCCGACACAAGAGATGTAACTATTTTACCAAACGCAGCACCTATGATAATACCAACAGCCATATCAACAACATTTCCCTTCATAGCAAATGTTTTAAATTCTTGAACGAGTTTCAATTTAGCTCCTTTGATATAGTTATTAAAATTTTGAACGGCAACTAATTAGATTTCCGGTAATTAATTTAACTCACAGCACTCAACCATCAAGGAGATCCATTAATTTTTTATAAATAAATATTCTATACCGTTGTTTTCCGGTGGTCTCCTCTAAAATGGATTCTTCCAGAAATTTTGTTATGATAACATTTGCCGTCTGTTTATTTAGTCCCAGTTCTTTAGTTATAAACGGAAGCGATATAATCGGTCTCTGAAAAATCAGTTCAAAAACTCTTAGAGACGGTGTAGATGCAAGCTCTTTATTTAAAATATTCTTGTAGTCATTAAATTCCAAAGTCGAAATATTTTTTATTATAGCGGTTGTGTGTAGTGCGGAGTCAACAATTATTTTAAGAAAGAATTTAACCCATCTTTCCCACGTGTTGTTTTTTTCTAAATCTTCCAACCGGTCAAAATACTCTGCCCGTCTTTTGTTTAAAATATGTGAAATTTGAAGAATGGGAAAGCCCAGACGCCTCTTCCATAAAAAATGAAGCTGCAATAAAATTCTTCCGACAAGACCATTGTTGGTTTCAAAAGGATGAATCATTTCAAACTGAGCGTGTAGCAATGCCGCATTAACTACAAAAGGATATGAGAGATCGGAAGCAATATATGTTTCAAAATCTTTCATTAACCGCTCAATTTCTTCGGGCGGAGGGGGAATATATTTTGCATCGTTTTCACCCGAAGAGTATTGTCCGACCAAAATTCGTGTTTTCCTGTAATCACCGGAATGTAAATTTACCTCTGATAACTCACCGGCTAATTCTTTGTGAATTGATTTTATAATGTGTGAAGAGCTAGATACATTGCGAAGTGATTTTTGTGCCAGCGTTAAAGCGCGTACGTAACTTAATATATTTTTTGAATCTTCTTGATCCTCTTGAAAAACCCGGCTAAAAAAATCCGTAAGGTTTTGCTTACAACCATCTATCGTCAGACTTTTTAACGATTCAAGAATAGTCAAAGTAGAAACTAGAAAATGGTCTGACGGAAGAACATTTATAGCACCCTCTAAGAGATAAAGAGATTTATCTGCCTCAGAAATTAATGCATAGATTTCTGAATCAAGTCGTATTTTCGGATTAGGAGGTAAAGAGGGGAGAGACATAATCATTAGTCAATTTATTTGGACTTAAATTTACAAAAAAATAAATATAAGTCAAGTTATGCAACCTTATTTAATAAAATAATCAATATAGTCAAAAATAAGTATATTAAAATCAATATAAGATTAATAGGTCAAAGATTGCTAACTAAGAAGATCTTCATCTCTGTATAGCAGAAGAATTGCAGATTGGGAAACGATAACAAATTTTTCCTTTTCAATTTCAACTTCAATGGCATCACGTCTAAGAAATAATGCAAAATCACCTTCGTGTGCCTGAAGAGGAATATATTTTGTCGCTTTGTTCTCGCGCCAAGGCTCATCTTCATCGGTCGGCATTGCGATTGGATAACCGGGACCAATTTTAATTACATATCCGCCTTGAATTTTTTCTTTTTCCTGAACACCGGGCGGAAGGTAAAGTCCGCTATTGGTTTTGTTAATGTTGTCTTCCGGTTTAATTAGAACACGGTCTCCAACAATAATTATCTTTTCTGTGTTTATCATTTTTTTCATTTCTTGTTCAGCTAAAAATAGCAAATGAAAAAGAGAGCTTCAAATACTTATCTTTGTTATAATAATCTTAAGGCAATGATGCAAGATTCATGGAAAGATCACTGGAACAATCGTTATTCTACAGCTGAATTTATTTATGGTAAAAAGCCAAATAAATTTTTTGAAGAAGAAATAAATAAATTAAAACCCGGCAAATTACTTATGCTTGGCGAAGGAGAAGGAAGGAACGCGGTTCATGCTGCGGTGCTAGGCTGGGACGTTGACGCAGTGGACCAAAGCGAAGAAGGCAAAGCGAAAGCCACGCAACTATCATCTGAACGGAAAGTTAAAATTAATTACCATGTTGATGATCTTTATTCATATACACCAAAACAAAATTATTATGACGCAGCAGCATTTATTTTCATTCATCTTGAAGAAAACCTGAGATCCATAGTTTTTAAGAAAGCAATTGATTCGTTAAAATCCGGCGGAAAAATTATTCTAGAAGTTTTTGAAAAGGATCAGATTAAATATGATTCAGGCGGGCCGAAAGACGAAGCGTTGCTTTACTCACTTGAGGATATTTCCGAGGAGTTTATAGAATTAGACTTTGACAAATTTTCTAAGGAGACAATAACTCTTGACGAGGGAAAATATCATCAAGGGAAAGCCGCAATTATCAGATTTGTCGGAGCGAAACACAAATAAAACTTTTACTATTTAAACGAGAATAGAATTATGCTAAGAAAATATTTTATAACAGCAAGTCTCTCGCTCTTGATATTCGCTTGCAGCGGGAACAACAGGAATTCAATGATCGAAGAATCGGGCACAGTCGAAGCAACAGAGTCCGTAATAAGCTCACAAGTTGTAGGAAGAATAGTAAATATTATTAAGGACGAAGGGGCACAAGTGTCCGTTGGCGACACAATCGTAATAATAGATCATGAAGCGTTGGATATTCAGTTGAAGCAAATGATTGCCAACAAAGAAATTGCAAAAGCACAGCTCGATCTTCTAATTATAGGAGCCCGCAGAGAAGACATAATCCAGGCCGAACAAGTTCTTAATCAAGCAGAAGTAAATTTTGACATAGCAAAATCAGACAAAGAAAGAATGGAAACATTAATTAAGCTCAACACAGTATCACAGAAACAATACGAGGATGCTGCAGCACGGTTTAACATTACACAAGCACAATTAAGCGCAGCCAAAGAGAATTTTAATAAAATAAAAAACATTGCGAGGCCGGAAGAAGTGATTCAGGCAAGAGCAAATTACCAAAAAGCGGAAGCCTTAGTTGAATCAATAAACAAAAATATTCGCGATTGCTATGTTGTTTCCCCAATGGACGGTTTTGTAATAAAAAAATTTGTAGAACGTGGCGAAACAGTTTCAATGCTCTCCTCGTTGTTTAAGCTTGCCGATTTGTCAAAAGTAAAAGTGACAATTTATGTTTCAGAAACAGAATTAGGGAAAATTAAATTAGGGCAGAAAGCGGAAATCAAAATTGATTCTTTTCCTGAAAAATCGTTTGAAGGAAAGGTAATTTTTATTTCTCCGGAAGCAGAATTCACACCGAAAAATATTCAGACAAAAGATGAGCGGACAAAGCTAGTCTTTGCCGTCAAAATTGAGATCCCCAATCCCCAGCAAGAGCTTAAAACCGGATTACCGGCTGATGTAAAGATAATTTTATAATGAATAATATTATTGAAATCACGTCTCTTCAGAAAAGTTACGGTGAGATTAAAGCCGTTAATAATATTTCCCTCTCAGTTAATAAGGGCGAAATGTTTGGTTTAGTAGGCCCAGACGGTGCCGGAAAAACCACGATGATTAGAATTCTTTGCGGGCTAATAATTCAAAAATCGGGCACCGTTAAAATATTAGACAAGAACCTTTCACAATCTAGAAAAGAGATACAGAAAAATATTGGCTACCTTTCGCAAAAATTTAGTTTGTACGGTGATTTATCCGTTGATGAGAATATAGAATTCTTTGCAGAGATTCATAACGTAAAAGATTATTTCGAAAGAAGGGATGAACTTTTAGAATTTTCAAGATTAAAATCTTTTAGGAATAGAACCGCCGAAAAGCTTTCCGGAGGCATGAAACAAAAACTCGCTCTTGTGTGTAGCTTAATTCACGAGCCCAAAATTCTTTTTCTTGATGAACCAACCACCGGAGTTGATCCGGTATCGCGTAGAGATTTCTGGAAAATTCTTTCCAAATTATTGAAAGACGGAATTACAATTTTTATGAGCACGCCATATTTAGATGAAGCGGAACGTTGCAATAGAGTGGCATTAATGAACGCAGGGAAGATCATAGCATTAGATACGCCGCAAAAAATAAAAGAGAAGATGGATAGGCAAATTATTGAAATCGTCTGTAATCCGGTAAGAACAGCTTATCGAGCAATAAAAAAAAATACCGAGCTTGAAGTTCAGATGTTCGGCGACAGAATAAACGTAGTTGTCGAAAATTATAGTTCAGAGCTTTCTTCAATAAAAAAAATATTGACCGAAAACAGAGTTCAGATAACAGACGAAAGAATAATCCCTCCTTCGCTGGAGAACGTTTTTATGCACCTTATTAAGGACTCAGAATAAGTGAATTCAATTGAAGTAAAAAATCTTACAAAAAAATTTGGCGACTTTGTTTCGGTTGATAACATTTCATTTAATGTTAAGCAAGCGGAAATATTCGGATTCCTTGGGGCAAATGGGGCGGGTAAATCTACGACAATAAGAATGTTGTGCGGGATATTAGAGCCAACCTTCGGCGATGCAGTAGTCGGAGGATGCAGCGTCGCAAAAAATCCGGATAGCGTGAAACAAAACATCGGGTATATGTCACAAAGATTTTCTTTATACAATGATTTGGCGGTTGGAGAAAACTTAGATTTTTTCGGCGGCGTTTACGGACTATCTAACCAAAAACTTAATGAAAGAAAAAAGTGGGTTTTAAAAATTGCTAATCTGGAAGGGAAAGAAAATTTATTAACCGGCTCACTGCCCGGCGGAATTAAACAACGACTGGCTTTAGGTGCTGCCGTAATCCATCAGCCGGACATAGTATTTTTAGATGAACCGACAAGCGGCGTGGACCCGATCTCACGCCGCAATTTTTGGGAACTGATCAATGAACTTTCCTCGGAAGGAACTACAGTATTTGTTACCACGCACTATTTGGAAGAAGCGGAATTCTGTAATAACATTATATTGATAGATGCGGGAAGACTAATCGCAGAGGGAAACCCGAAACAATTAAAAACAGACTACTTAAAAAACAGCATTTACGAAATAGAAAGCGACAGAGTAATAGAAGCGCTTGAACTTCTTGAAAAACAAAATTTTGTCGTGGAGACATCAATATTTGGGAATAACATTCATATCAGCGTTGAGGAAAAGTTTAATGATTTATCGAGGATTAATAAATTATGTGAAGAGGGCGGCATAACGATTAAGAGAATTAACAAAATTGTGCCGACCCTTGAAGACGTTTTTATTCATCTTTTAGGAAACGAAAAGATATTATGAATCTAAAAAGAATAAGAGCAATAGCGAAAAAAGAATTCAAGCACCTGTTTCGTGATATTAGAATGCTTTTAATTCTTCTTCTCTTTCCGGTTTTTTTGCTTGGCATATTCGGCTATGCAGTTAACTTCGATGTACACCACATTAAAATTGTTGTTTACGACGAAGAAAATTCCATGATAAGCAAAGAGTTCATTAATTCTTTAACAAAGTCAACATATTTTGATTTAGTCGGATACATAAACAACGATTCACAGATAAGAGAAATTCTTGATGAAAAAAAAGCTCAGGGTATAGTAGTAATTTCAAAAAGTTTTTCAAAAGATTTTTATTCGAAGCAGGAAGCAAAAATACAATTTTTGATTGACGGAGTTGACGGTAACACAGCGAATATAATTCAATTCTACTCAACGGCCGCAACCCAATCGTTAAATGCAAAACTCACAACGGAAGTTTTATCCAGAGTTGGGACTAAATCTTTTATGCCAATTGATTTACGCCCAATCTTTTGGTTTAATCCGGATTTGAAATCAACACGCTTTTTTATTCCCGGCTTGATCGCAATGATTTTAATTATAACGGCTGCAGTTAGCGTATCACTTTCGTTGGTGCGGGAGAAAGAACGCGGAACAATTGAGCAGATTAATGTCTCATCAATTAAATCCTCCGAGTTGTTGATTGGGAAAACGCTTCCATATGTCTTGTTGGCATTGGTAAATGCCGCAATGATACTTATTGCCGGTTATATATTGTTTGATGTTGTTGTTAAGGGGAGCTATCCGCTTTTATTTCTCAGTACATTAATTTTTTTAATTGCTTCAACGAGTATAGGAATTTTAGTCTCTGTCGTTTCAGACTCACAGCAGGTTGCTTTTTCAATAGCCACAATGGTAACGATGTTGCCCTCGTTTATTTTATCTGGATTTGTCTTTCCAATAGAAAGCATGCCGGCAATTATTCAGGTAATTACAAATATAACCCCGGCTAAATTTTTCATAAATGTTTTAAGGGCAATTGTTCTTCGCGGCGTGGGAGTCTTTGCAATTTGGGATCAGCTTCTATATTTAATACTCTATGCAAGCATACTATTAGGCGCAGCAATTTTAATTTATAATAAAAAAGAAGCAAAAAATTAAAGCTATACTTTAAACTGCCATCATGAAAACAATCATTCATATAATTAGAAAAGAATTTCTTCAGTTTAAGCGCGACCCCAAAATGTTCGGAATTATTTTAATTGCGCCGATCATTCAGTTGATATTTTTAGGCTACGCCGCAACGCTGGATCTCAACACTGTCCATACGATATTTTATGATCAGGATAAAACAACAACAAGCAGAAATTTTATTGAAGAGTTTAAGAGTTCGGGATTTTTTCAAATTGATCATTACGCAGACAACTATGAAGACGTGCAAACTTATATCGAAAAAGGAAAAAGCCTGGTTGCAATTGTTATACCTAAAGATTTTGAAAAAAAGATCAATCGGAGAGAAACCGCACAGCTCCAGGCAATCTTTAACGGTTCGGACGGTAACTCGGCATCAATCGCCGCCGGATATATTGCCGCTATAACAACAACATTTTCCAAGCAAATCGTTAAAGACTTTATAGATGTTAGTGGAAGAAAAATTTCCACGGTTGGAAAAATTAGCGCGGAAGCAAGAGTTTGGTACAATCCGGAACTTAAGACAAGAAATTTTATGGTACCTGCAATTGTTGGGCTGCTTGTAAGTATTGTTACCTTAATACTTACATCCTTGGCTGTTGTAAAAGAAAAGGAAATAGGTACACTTGAACAATTAATTGTAACACCAATTAAGCCGCTTCAACTTATCATCGGAAAACTTGTTCCTTTTCTTATTCTTGGATTTGTGTCGGTTACGATCGTAATAGTAGCAATGAATATTATTTTCGGCATTCATGTTAGAGGAAGCGTTGTATTTCTGTTCTTCTCGTCATTCTTATATATACTTTCAACTTTGGGACTCGGACTTTTCGTATCAACAGTTTCTAAAACGCAACAACAAGCAATGATGATAGCAATCTTCGCCGTAATGATGCCGATGATCTATCTTTCGGGATTTGCGTTCCCGGTAGAGAACATGCCCACGATAATTCAGTACATCAGCTACGCGATACCGCTTAAATATTTTATAACAATTATCCGCGGTGTGATTTTAAAGGGAAATGGTTTTGTGCAACACTGGTTTGACGCAACAATGTTGTTGGCGATGGGAATATTAATTTTATTTTTTAGCGCATTAAGATTTAGAAAGAGATTAGAATAAACAAAAACCCTCTTTAAGAGGGCTTTTGTTTGTGCAACTGCTATAACGAAAAATTTATCCGGGAGTAAACATAACGGCCATTGTAACCGGACGGCGACAAACTGCTGTAAGGAAGAATTCCGCTGTTGCTGTTTATCTTTAGAACTTTATCCGGATACTTATCCAAAAGATTATTAACACCAACCGCAAGAGTTAAACCCTTTATGATATTATATGCAGCTTCAGCATCAACAACCCAAACCGTAGAAAAAGTTTGGTCCTGAATAACGTTATTATTGAACGATGTAATTTCACCATACCGAGCAGCTCTTGCCATAAAACTCCATTCAGAGATAGAATAATTTGCTTGGAAGTTCCATGAGCTTAAAGGTTGCCCTCTTTCAAATCTTCCCTGTTCAACTCGCCCAAGCAGCGGGATAGTTGTAATTGCTTTTATTTGATCAGGAGTTTGAATTTGATCTTTGTTTGTAATATCGGTCTGATTGAAATTCAAAGCTGCTGTTAATCTTAAAACACTATTGCCAATGGAAACGCCGTATTTGGCAGTTATATCAACACCTTTTGTTTTGGTGTCGAGAGCATTTGTAAAGAAACGGCCACCTGAAGCATTTATACCTTTCGATTGAAGGAAGTTTGTTATTCCTGTTCCCGTAAAGTTTTCAGTTAAAACAATTCTGTTGGTTATGTTAATTTGATAACCATCAACGGTAATAGAAAAATCATTATCGGTAAAAGTTAATCCGCCGCTAATATTCACGGATTTTTCTGCAGTAAGATCTTTAGCTCCCAATGCTATTGCAACCGGAGAATTTACAGGGAAAGTTCCCAATTCAAACGGAACGCCGCCTATAAAATTTGTTGCAATGGACGAAAAGAATTCTTGTGATAATGACGGAGCCCTGAAACCATTGCTTATTGCAGCTCTTGCAGCGAAGCCTGGTAAGATTTCATATCGTGCATCAAACTTACCAGTAATTGTTGAACCAAAGTCGCTGTAATTTTCGAATCTTGCTGCGGCTCCAAGAGTTAACTGTGCGGTTGCCTGGTTTTCAAGATCAACATAAATACCTACGTTTGTGCGCGATTGATCTTGGGCATTGTTTGGAGCGAATCCCGGAAAAACTTGTGCGCCAACAGCTGCAGCTTTTCCTGCATTAGGACCATCAAGAATTTTTACACCGCCATCCAGGTACGATGTTGGATCTCCTGCAACCACCTGATAATTTTCCCATCTAAACTCTACGCCTGCTGCAATGTTTAATGGATTCGCTGTTCCAATCTCAAGTTGTCTCACAAAATCAATTGTTGTTGATGACTGATAGAATTTTAATGCACCTACATTAAAAGAAGTCGGACTGGCCGTGCCGTAAGATGTGTTTAGGGAATTATCAACCCTGAAATTAAATGAGTTTCCGCCAAAAGCTTCTGCTGCATCATAAACCCATTCGCCGAGACTCCCCTTTAATCCGGCAACTAAGGAAGCATCATAAATTTTTGTATCAATGAACGGAAGAAATCCATTTGGATAAATTGCTCTCACGGTTCTATCGTCGTTAGCACGTCTGTAAAATCCGCTTGCAGCACCATTTCTTAAACTGTAACCGCCGAAAGCATAAAATTGTGCACTCTCGGAAACAGGAACAGAGCTGTTAAGAAAAAGACCGATGTCTTCCAGATCAGCATCACCAAATCTGTGATTGAGTCTGCCAAAAGTTGCTTCACGCGGATCGGGCTGGCCGTTAATTGTAAAATACTGTTGGCGGTAATCCGGCGCGGAACGGTTTGTGAAATTATGTTTTCTGTATTCACCGCTTAGATAAACAACTCCGTCATTTAAATCAAAGCCGTACCCAACATGAACAGTTTTTGAAAAACCATCCGTGATTTTTATATCCTGGGCATTTCCATCCCAGGGATATGTTGAAGCGGTTTCTCCGGCAATATTTGCCTCTGCTTCCGAGTAACCTCTGTTTTCAGTTGTGATGTATTCACCGTAAGAAGTTGAAGCGTCTAATCCTTTTTTACTTTTTAGAATGATATTGATTACACCCGCAATAGCATCCGAACCGTATTGAGCAGAGGCGCCATCACGCAAAACTTCAATTCGTTCTATTGCAGATGCCGGAATTGCATTTAGATCTGTTCCCGAAGAGCCGCGACCAATGCTTCCGTTAACATTAACCAACGCGCTTGTGTATCTTCTTTTTCCATTAACCAAGACTAAAACTTGATCCGGATTAAGACCACGAAGCGTTGCCGGACGAACGTGATCTGACCCGTCTGTTATGCTAGCTTGCGGTGCGTTGTAAGACGGAACCAAAACTTTTAATAAATCGGTTGTTTGTGTAAACCCCGATTGCTCGATGTCTTTCGCAGTGAGAACATCTATTGGTACAGGGGAGTTAACTATGGTTCTGTCTTGTGTTCTTGTTCCCAGCACAACAACTTCTTGTGTGCCAATAATATCGTTCTGCAAATCAATATTTTGTTCTACAGCTTCACCGTCGTTAACGCTCAACTCAAAGCGTGTAGTTTTGTAGCCCACATAACTAACTTGAACGTGATAGTGTCCCGCCGGAACTTTTACCGCATATTCGCCATTGGCATTTGTATTTGTACCAATGCGGGTTCCAATAACAGTAACATTTGCGCTAAGTAAAACCTCGCCGGTTTTAGCGTCCTTAACAACACCCTTAATGCTTCCCGAACCTTGAGCAAATGTTTGAATTCCAAATAAGAAAGCGAACAGAACAAAAAAGACGGTTAATCCGTATTTCTTTTTGGTTATAGATTTATAACTCATACTACCTCCTCGTAGATGATTTATTAAAAAAATACAATGAAAGAAATTATAGCTTTAATGATCTATCAGAAACCTACAGCAGCCCCACTGCCCCTTGGATCCGATGCACCAAAAATTATATGATTGTCGTTGTCAATCATTATTCCTTCAGCCAATCCTAAAATTGTGAATTTTTGATTAGCGTCTTCAAATTTGTATCCCCTCTTTTGCAAATTTGTTTTTACATCTTTCGGGAAAGAAAATTTTTCATAAAATATTTCATCCGGCATCCATTGATGATGTATTCTTGGCGCGGATACCGCTTCAGCAATGTTCATTCCGAAATCAATACAATTCATAATTACTTGCAAGACAGTAGTGATAATTCTTGAACCACCCGGAGAACCGATAATGATGAATGGTTTACCATCTTTTAAAACTATAGTTGGGGTCATTGAACTAAGAGGTCTTTTTCCTGGCTGGATTGAATTTCCTTCAGATCCCAACAAACCAAATTGATTTGGTTCACCAGGCTTTGCGCTAAAGTCATCCATTTCGTTGTTGAGTAAAAATCCGGCACCGTCCACAACAATCCCGGAACCGAACGCAGAATTAATAGTTGTTGTTACACTCACGGCATTTCCGCTCTCATCATAAACAGAATAGTGGGTTGTTTCATCACTCTCATTAAATTTTGCGGGGTCGCCGGCATTTATTTCTTTGGAGGGAACGGCTCCGTCTTTACGCGTTTCAATTTTATTGTAAATGGTTTTTGCGTACGTTTTAGAAATCAAACCACGTTTGGGAACATTGAAAAAATCTTCATCGCCTAAAAGAAAAGTTCTATCTGCGTAAGTATATTTCATCGCTTCAACAAGCTTATGAATGTATTCGCTGCTTCCCCAATCATCCTTTGAAAATTTATAGTTCTCAAGAATGTTTAACATTTCAACAAGGGCAATACCGCCGGAACTTGAAGGAGGCATAGAAACTATTTTGTAGCCCCGGTATGTTCCTTCAACAGGAATTCTCTCCACCGGTTTGTATTCGTCAAGATCAGCTTGGGTTATATAACCGCCGAGAGATCGAATTTGTTTAACAAGCAACTCTGCCGTTTTTCCTTTATAAAAACCATCGGTTCCTTTTTCTTTGATTAACTCAAGAGTATTTGCAAGATCGGTCTGTTTGAATAAATCACCTTCTTGAAACGGAGCGCCATCTTTTGAAAATATTTTATAACTAGAAGGATATTTTTTGAATAAGGAAAGAAAATTTTTAAATCCGCTTGCAGTTTTATAATCAAGGAACCACCCGTTTTTAGCAAGATCAATCGCAGGTTGAATTACTTGCGAGAGGGGCATCGTTCCATATTTTTTGAGTGCGTAAATTAATCCAGCTATGCTTCCAGGCACCGCAGCTGAAGTTGTTCCTTCTTGACTTAATGCAGGTATATAATTTCCATTTTTATCAAGGTACATTTCTTTGTTTGCAGACAGCGGAGCCTTCTCGCGGTAATCAATAGTGGTATTGGTTCCATTTTGTAAATGAACAACCATAAATCCTCCGCCCCCAATGTTGCCGGCATACGGATAAGTAACTGCCAATGTAAATCCAACTGCTACGGCAGCATCAACAGCATTACCGCCGCTCTCCATAATTTTTACACCGACACGTGAGGCAAGTTCACTTGCCGAGACAACCATTCCGTGTTTATTCCTTACTAATTGGGAAGTTTGCGCAAAAGCGCCAGCATTCAAAATGGTAATTATTAGTAAATATCTAAAAATCCCGGGAAAGATTTTTTTTATGCTTGCGTTTTTAATACTTATCACCACAGACTCCACATATATGAATTACGAATATTACTTATTCCGAATCGTTGAATAAACGGTAATACTAAAAATTTTTTATGTATTTAGTTTTAAATCTTACTCCAGATTGAAAAATGGTTCTAAAACAAGAAAGCCCTTCACTTTAGGAAGGGCTTTGGCTAAAAACAATTTTTATTAAAATTAATTAGTCGCCGCCCTAAGCAGTATAAACTGCATAAGCAAACAACAGAGCGTAATAAGAAAATTTGTTTTTATGTTGAAGATAATTTTTTTCTTGTTCATAATTTAAAAACAAGGTAATTAAAAAAGGATATTATGTCAAGCAATGAGGATGTTTCACTCTTATGATGATGAGATGATAAAAAAATAAAGTTCTTTTAAGTATTTAAAAAAAGGAAATTACATATTAAACCAATAAGAAAATTTTACCATTAAAATATTATCTCCGTCAGCTTTCCAAAGATTTTTGAAATCCCTCGCGAAATTAAAATCGCCTGGATTCTCAAAATTTGTTTGATTGTGTGACCAGACAAAATAAAAAATAGAACCCGGTAAAATCTCCCACCGCAACACTGCGGTGCCTCTTAAGGACTTGTAATTAAAATTTGGATTACCGAACGAAAATCCTTGTGAGGGACCAACTCCATCCGGATCAACAGAATATAATTGTGCCGCCGGATCGTAGTTAATTGTTGACCCCGAACTTCCGTAAATATTAAAATCTGTAGTTTTGGCTTTTGCAAGTTCCTTGAACTCGCCGTATTCCCCGACGGCAAAGAAGGGTTGCATGAATAATTGTAAACTAAGCGATGGGGAAAAAGTCCAATTCAATCTGATATTGGCAGAAAGAGTGTGTTGATTTATTTTTCCGAAAACATATCTTGTGTTAAACGTATTAACCGCTGCAGCATCGTCAAAATTGCCAACCCATTGACGGGGATCTTTGTTTACAGAATAATCCGGACCAATGCTGAATGTAATCTGTGTGTTTGGTTTCCATGTTAATGCTAAATTATATTCTTGATATACACCGCCGAGAGCATCTTTTGCATATGTTGCATTTAATTCTCCGATAATTTTTTCTCTACTGTCGGAACTAGCATAAAGCCAGACATTATACTCAGAGGGCTGAATAGTCAACGGACCGCCGCGCGTAAATGTTTTATTTATAGATTCAAAGGAGTAATTTCCTCCAACGTTAACGCTATAATAGTTTGTAAACGTTACACCAGACCGCCCCCAAATAAAATTACTAATTGTATTTCCTTCAAAATCCAACGACCGTGCGTAGGAAACATAAACTTGTTTGGATCTGAAAACTCCTTCCGGTTCAAACCAACGATAACCTAAAACCGTGTGCACGTTTATCCTGTCCGCCATCCATTGGTAGCCCAGGTCATTCTGTTCAAAACCGGGAGAAACAAAACCCACAGCAGAGTTGATGTAAAAATTCCCTTGTTGTTTATTTAACATAATTCTTCCATAATAACCCGAAAGAGAAGTTCTTGTTGGATCATAAATTGCATATGTTGCGTCGGGTCTTTGGTAATATCTGTAAGGTTGTTTCTGTAGAATTTGTAAATATTCTTTAGTTCCGTTAACGTAAGTACCGGCGACAGCGGCAGCTAAAACATATTCTTTATTATCATCAAGAGTAGTCCAACCATCTAAGCCGAAAGCGTAAGCATTCCTTGATAAATTATTTTTTAAGGTATTGTCATTGAAACTTCTGTTGACATTTGTAAACATAAATCCAAGGGATTGTCGTCCTTCGTTAAATTCTTTTTTCGAACGAAAGACACCATAATAAGTAAAGGGTTCAACCTCTTCATTTGTTTTAGTGCCGTTATTCCAAAGAGAAGCATATGTTCTTTCGGTAACAGCCGCAATGGCTCCGATGGAGGTTGTTTCATCAAGCTTTCCGGAAAGTTTTGCCGCGCCAAGAATTTTTGTTTCAGAGGGGTATTGAACATACTCGGCATTTGATACTGCGCCTCTAGGCGGACGACCAATTCTACGCGAGTAAAATAATTCAGGCCAGCCGAAATTAAATCCCCAATTATTGTTAACGCCACCTACTCCAAAATAAAAATTATCAGATCCTTCAATGAAGAAAGGACGCTTTTCGTTGAAGTAAGATTCGAACGCCGATAAATTTATTACCGCCGGGTCAACTTCAACTTGACCGAAATCCGGGTTTATTGTACCATCAATATTTAGATTGCTTCCAATCCCGATTTTAAAATCAGCTCCGAACGTTGATTTGAATTGACTGGATTTATAGAAAGGATCATTTTGATCGTGAACGAGAGATTGAGCTTTTTGAACAACATAGGGGAGTATTTCGAAACGTTGTTTGGGCTTTACTCCATCAAGTCCGTTAAGAGTTGCAAATCTTGAAACAAAACCGCTTTCATTTTTAGGCACCATCACATAAAATGATTTTTCATTGTTGCGTTTAATTTCTCTTGTAAAATTTACTCCCCATGTCATTTTATCTACTTCATTGAAACGTAGCTGCGAAAAAGGAATTTTCATTTCTAAAATCCAGCCAGTCTCATCAACAGAAGTTTTTGCTTCCCAAATACCATCCCATGTTGCGTCATCCCAGCTATCATTAAATAAAACGCCATCAATCATTGTTCCGCCGGCGTTAACTCCAAAATAATTTCCGGTTCGCCTATCGTTGTAGGGATCCACATAAAATCCGAACCAATCCGAGTTTGAATATCCGTCTTTTCTTGCAAGACTTGCATCAATCATATCTGGTTTTGAATCATATAAATGTGCAGCCACATAAATATTGTCTTCATCATAGGCAATCCACACCTCGGTTTTTTCTGTAGCAGGAGCGCCTTCGTTGGGATCGCGTTGGGTAAAATCTTTTATCGGCTCTTTTTGCCAAATCGGTTCTGTAAGTTTACCATCAAGATTTATTTTTAAATTATCTAATTTATATGCAGGTACAACTTTTTGCGTGCTAACTTTGCCAGAACCGAAAACCAATAATTGCACTAGAAAGTAAAAAAAGATTGTCGTTAATTTTCTCATACAAACCTTTCCTGATGATTTTAATAACTAAATTCAAAAACCAAAAAAATCTAACACTGGTTTAGACTTGCAAGAAGATAAAAGGTTGCTTTATTAAAAGGGTAAAATTTTGGTGAGTCCGAGATATTAAATAAAAAAGGGCAAGTAGAAGACTTGCCCTAATAAAAAATATATTATTTCTCTTTCTTAGCTTTATCTAAGCCGGGGACGTGTAATTGCTCGGAGAGTTTTCCTATAGTACTAAGATCAATTTTACCAACGATATTTACAAAAGTTGCTTTTCCAGAATCATCGGAATTTTCCCCTCCTTTTAATAATTTTTCCAAGGAGATGATTGTTAATCCAACAAATTCGTTGTCAGCGCCCTTCTTGATATAGACATTGGTATAATTCCCTTTGTTGTTGGTGCGGATAATTCGATCCCAATTTTTCGATTGTAGATTGTTGTCCATTGATTCAACAGCGGTTTCCATATTTGTGAGTTCATTCTTTGGAATCTTAAATTCATTTACACGAATTAATTTTAATCCGCCAATTGCATCACCAAGACCTTCTTTTTTATCCTGCGCTAGACCGGCAACCATTTTCAACAAAGGCTCTTCAAGATAAACCTCGGTGATGGACTCGGCATTCTTTAATTGTGCAAAATCTCTATAGTTAAAGTAACCCGGATATTTTGAATAATCTTCCTTCTGCTGTGCAAAGAAAAGAGCGCTCATGGCAAAAAGTAGAACTAGAGTGGTTTTTAATGATTTCATTTTGTTTCTCCTTCTAATATGTTGTTTACAATTCCAATTCCCTCGTTAATAGGTTTAGCAACGCGCTCACCCATTATTTCGTTTTCAAGTGTAGATTGAGTCTGTTTGAAAAATTTTCCAACTATGTTAAAAGCTTGGCGCACCTGTTTATCGGCGCTAATTATTTCTGCTTCCGAATACTTGTAATTGTACTGGACCGGTTTATTAATTATAAGTGTTGTAATAATAGCCCCAATAAGTATGATTGTTGTTGTAGCAGAGACAAATGGCCGGGAAAAAACCACAGAATAAAAATCAAATAAAAACGAGTTGGTATTTTTAGCTTTTGGAAAATTCTTTTTTACAATATTTCTAAGTAAATCATCGGGATATTCTTCTTCACGAAGCACATCAACTTCTTTTGCAGTTTGTTTGTAGGAAGTGAAGACCTTATAAATTTCCGGATTTTGTTTTGCGGCGCGCATAACAATAAATTTATCCTTAAACGTTGCGTCCCCGTAAGCAACGGAAATTATTTTATTTAACATCTCTTCGTTTAATTCATAAGATTTCTTGCTGACCATATCCCTTTAACTCCTCTTGCAATTTTTTTCTAGCCCTTAGAAGATAAACCTTAACCGAATTAATGGGCAGATCGAGAGCCTTGCTGATTTCTTTGTATTTCATTTCCTCTATTTCGTATAGAACAAAGACGCCTCTTAAATTTTCGGGCAACCGTTGAATTGCCTCTTTAACTTTTGATGCCATCATTTTAAAGTGTGTTATTAAATATGGATTCTCGGAGTCATGATTCTTGCTGTATGTATCTTCA
Organism: Melioribacter sp.; assembly: GCA_012026935.1. Classification (GTDB taxonomy): domain Bacteria; phylum Bacteroidota; class Ignavibacteria; order Ignavibacteriales; family Melioribacteraceae; genus Fen-1258. The sequence goes on from VEPI01000062.1 coordinate 29,869, forward strand.
AAAAATTCATCTATTTCAAACTCCCGTTTTACAGCAGCAGAGCGTCTTCGTAAAAAATCTATACATAAATTGTTGGTTGTTTTTATAATCCACGTCTTAGCTGCAAGAATGTTGAACTTATCAATATTTTGCCAAATTCGAATCATTACTTCTTGTGTAACATCATCTGCATCCATTCTGTTTTTCAGCATATAAAGCGAGTACGTATAAATTTTATTTTTATACTGCTGAATTAAGAAGCGATATCTTTGTTCTGCAAACATTTACGATTTTCTATATTACAGACGAAACAATTAATTCTATTGTTACATTCTTTATTAAGAATTATTTTCAAAGTAAATCTTAAAAAGAAAAATCGGAATATCTAACAAAAAAGCGGCAGCAAGCATGAAAAGACTGGATTTTCAACCGGCTAAGTCCAAAGAAGAATTCCGGAACAATTATAAATTACATGATCTTGCAGAACGGGCAGGAAAGAATTTACTAATTCAATGGGGAATTAATTTCAAAGATTTTGGCGAAGACAAACGATTTGAAAAATTGTGGGAGAAGGGTGAAGATAAACCGGATGTAATAATTGAGCATAACGGGAAGAAAGCATTACTCGACTGGAAAGGGAAACATTCCAAAATTTTTTTAGTAAATACACGTGCGGTTAAATCTTATGAACACTGGCAAAAAAAATTTAATATTCCGGTTATAATTGCGTTTCTATTGTTTGATGATCAAAATAATTTAAAGGACAGACGTTTTGCTTTTTTGCCCGGTCACAAATATGCCGAAATTGAACATGAACAATGGGACAAAAACAAAACAGTTGAGTTCAAAGAGGAATTACCTAAATTCATTAAAGAAAATGTAATTAAATTTTTACGTAATCATTATTAGTAATCTTAAAAAATTAGTTGAAAGAATTATGCATGGAAGACAGACTTAATGAAATTGAAAATATTTTTCGCAATTCAACCTCACCGGATTTCCTGTTCGATGCATTTCAAGAAGCAATTAAACTAAAAATAAAAGATCCGGAAATTTTTGAAATTCTACTCGGGAATCCGGTGCTCTCCTCGGATGAAATTAAAATGTTTGCAGAAAAACTAATCAAAGAATATCCAGATTACGCCAAGGAGCTATCTGTTTGGACAGCAAAAATATTTGAACATAAAGATGACTATAATAATTCTTTAGAAGATGCAATCCATTACTATAAACTGGCGCAAGATTATAAACCAGACTCACCGGAACCATTACTGAGCCTTTTGTCTTTGTATAATTATGAACTCGATCTTCCGACCAATAAAGTAATTTTGGAATTTGTGGAAGCGAGAATAATACCAGTTAGAGTTAAAAGTAAAATTTATTATGCACTGGCGGACCACTATAAAAAAGCGGGAGATAAAAATTTAGAATTAAAATATTTTGCATTGGCAGAGAGATCGGCAGAAATAGAAAACGGGAATGATTAGTAGTAATATCCTATTGTGAAGTAAAAGAAAGTTGGGCCCCACACAATGGCATTATTTTGTAATGTGTTTTTGAAATAAAAACTTTTGCCTACGGAAAAATCCGCCGGGCCAATTGGAGTTTTAATAGACAACGAAGCTCCAATACCGTGACGCAAATCCTTAAAACGAATTTGTTCACGCTCTTCCCAAATCGAACCGAGATCATAGCGCAACCTAACGTATGTGTCAAAAAATAGTTTTACGGGAAGCAAATACCTGTGTTCCAGCGAAGCTAAAAATATTTGCCTGCCGCGGTATTCATAATCACGAAGTCCAAAAAAAGAATTTTGACCACCCAACGAAAACTCTTCTGTAAGAGGAAGCGTTTTATCGGCAGAACCCACCATTACTCGTACGCCCCATGTGTTTGTTCTACTATTTAGACTAAAATAGTTTCTGTAATCGAACGAAAACTTTGTATAACCAATATCGCCGCCCAAAGCGGTTTGCGCAGTTTCGTAAACTCCTTTTACAAAAAAACCTTCCGTAGGGAAAGGATAATCATTCTGTGAATCTATCGAAAGCGAGAAACGAAGGCTTGATATATCTGTCTTGTAAATGGGACCGGTATAATCAAAGTTGCTTTTAATCTCATCTCTTTGATAGCGCGCCTCAACAAAAATATTTCCAAATCTCCCGACCTGAGCCCCAATACCAAACGAACCGCCGTAAAACAACTGCCTGTATTCACCCGTTTTTTTTCTTGAGAAACTGTTTTCGTTAATTAGTTGATCATCTTTATAAACATTTATATCGTTAAATTCATAAAAGGCCCGCACTTTATAAGTTAAATATGAATCAAAAACTCTATTGGCTTTTTGTTCAAGACTATAAACACGATTGCGGATACCGCCGGAAATAGTTGCACCTATTTCAGTCCCTGTTCCATTAAAATTTTCGTCACGAACATCAAGCGAAAGTTGAGTTTGATATTCGTTGTCAATCCGCATTCCGAATCTTATCACGCTTGAAATTTTCTCGACAACTTTTATTTTCAATTCATTCTCATCGCCAACGGGAACTACAATCAAATCAATTTGATCGAATAAATTAGTGCTTCTAAGATTTGTTAAACCTTTTTCAGCAAGATCGTATTTAAAATAATCCCCCGCGTTGAGAGGAAACTCACGCGTAATAATTTTTTCTTTTGTTTTTGTGTTTCCCTCGACACTAATTTTAGAAATTAGCCCCTCGCTAAGCCTTAACAAAAGTACATGTGTGCTTTCATCAAAAGAAATCTTTTCGATTCTTGCGAGCGAATAACCGGCGGACTTAAATTTTCTAACTACATCTAAAGAGGCAGAAAGAATTTTGCGTGAACTAAAAGGTTTTTCGATTAACGGGACCAAAATTTTAAAGGCCATCTCCTGGTTTATAACAGAAGCGCCGGAAATTTCGATTGACGAAATAACCGGATTATAATTTGTAAAAATCGAGAGAATAGATTTATCGTTTATCTCTTCGATTTTGATTGAAGCATCTTTTAAATCCCCTTCGTTGAAACAATTGCTTAGCTTGAAAAGAAGTTCCTTGTTGGAGACAGAATCTTTTCTTATAAGATTGTTATAGAAACTCTTTTCAAACTCGGTGTGATTATCTTTTAACACTAAGTTGGTAAATGTTTTTTCGGGAATATTAAGTGAGGATTTAAATTTTAGTTCAAACAAATTTTTAATTTTTTCGATCACAGGTAAAGCAGAATTATAACCGCGTGTAATAACATCCGAAAGATTTGAAAAATCGGAGTTTTTTCTTTTGTCTAATTCGGGCTGAATAACAAAATCAGCTTTTTCGAGTTGCTGATCATTGAGAATTTTCATCGGGATACTAACCAATTGATCTGCAATCGTCCACGGAAAATTTAATTCGTCTTCTGTGTAGAGCGGGCTTGAAGCATCAACAGCCACAACTATATCAGCACCAAGCTCTTTAACCTCTCTTGAAGGGATATTTGAAACTAATCCGCCGTCAACCAACATCAGCGTATCAACTTTTACAGGCGGAAGCAGAAGAGTTACACTTGAACTCGCCCGCATTGCAAGTCCGAGCGGACCTTTATCAAGTATAATTTCCTTACCGGAAACTAAGTCGCTGCTAATTGCCCGGAATTTAAATCTTAGGTTATTATAGCTTTCTTCTGATTGTAGGGGTGCGTTGATGGCTGCAAGATTTAAAAAGTTTGCCGCACGCTGTCCGGAACTGATTGATGTCGGTATTATAGGCCTCAACCCATCCATTCTAAATGAAACAATAGCACGGTCTTCACTAATTTTCTGATCTACAAAAAGATCATTTCTGCTGGATTGTTGTGTTGAAAAAAAGCTTCCCCAACCGGTGTTTTGTATAATTGAATCAAGGTCGGTTAAGGAGTAACCTGCAGAATAGAGTCCGCCAACCACGCTTCCCATACTAGTTCCAACAATAAATTCTATTGGAACATTTTTTTCTTCAAATGCACGCAAGACACCAACCTGAGAAATTGAACGCGCTCCGCCGCCGCTTAGAGCTAAGCCAATCTTGGGAGAATTGGCCGCTACCTTTTCTACTAATCCGAACGGTAGAGATTTTTCAGTTAAATCTAATTTTAAGGTCGTCCTGGTCTGCGCAGACAGACCATAGTTAAGTAGAAAAGAAATAAAAATTATTATTAATTTTTTAGCGAACATCGGTTAGTAATTATGTTTTAGAACAAAAATTAACTTTGTGCCCGGTTGAGGCACAAAGCATTTATTTTCTTTTTATAGATTTTTTCTGTTCTTGAGCCTGCTTTTCCGCAGCCTCCATCATTCTCGACATGAATCCTTTTTTCTTGTTAGGATTAGCAACGGGAACGAGCTCAACATTATCATGCTTATGGTTGATATAATACTGTTGACCGATAGAAAGAGCGTTGAACATAAAGTAATAAAGATTCAAGCCCGAAGGAAAACTCATAAACATTATAGTCATCATAACAGGCATAATATAGACCAATGCTTTTTGCGAAGGATCTTTAACGCTCATCTTTTGCTGAATGAACATTGTAATTCCCATCATCAAAGCTAGACCGCTGATAACATCAACGTTAAAGAGAGGAATTTTAAAAGGTAACTTGTAAATAATATCCGGCGATGAAAGGTTTGTAATCCATAACATAAACGGCTGTTGGCGAATATCAATTGTTACATTGAACAAACTCCACAACGCAATTAAAATCGGCATTTGTAATAACATCGGCAAACAGCCTCCCATCGGATTAATTCCGTAGGTTGAATAAAGCTTCATCGTTTCTTGCTGAACTTTCTGAGGGTTGTCTTTGAACTTTTCTTTTAGTTCGTTGATCTTCGGTTGAAGCATCTGCATCTTTTTCATGGACTTCATACTTTGGCGGGTGAGCGGATGAAGCGCAAATTTTATTATGATGGAGAAAATAATTATTACTATACCGAAGTTTGAAATGAACCCATGCAAGAATTTAAAAAGAGGGAGAAGTATAAACTCGGAAATCGGCCTGATGACGAATTTCAATCCGAAGAAACTTCCGAAATCAAAAACTGTTTGAAAACTTTTTCCGTATGATTTTAGAATGCCGTAATCAATAGGACCAAGATAAAGAGTGAACGAATCTTTTTGCAGTTTTTGATTTTTGAACGGCATCTTTAAGCTTGCGCTGTAAATTTCTTTTGCTCCATATTGGTTAAGAATATGAGTTCCTTCAAAAAAAGCACCACCCTCACTACTCGGATTTGCCGGCGCCAGAATCATTGCAAAGTATTTATTCCGAATTGCCACCCAATCAACTTTACCATTTATATCTTTTGTAACTTTTTGGCCGGCGCTGGTTGCATCAATAACAACCTGCTCATCACCAGAATATGCGCTTGCGTTGGAATGATTTGCTTCATCCACCGAATTTTCTTCGAGATTAACCAAACCGCTGGACCAGACAACATCATATCTATAACTGCTTATAACATCATTCATGTTTTCAAGCTCAACATCAATCTTAGAGGCATAATTATCACCATAGAAAACAAAATTCTTTCTTATGGCTTTTCCTTTGTCTGTCACAAATTCATAATTGATTGCCACGGAATCTCTGTTCTCGACTTTATAAAAATAATTTGTTGCGGTAGAATTAAAATCTATTGAAGAAGTATTTACAAGCTTGCCCTCTTTAGTAACAAAAATAATATTAAAATCGCCGCCGTTTTTTGAACTAACTAATTGAACGTGCTGGTTATAGAAATTTGTGTCTTTAATATCAGCATGGTACCAGGTTTTATATTTTTTAATAAAATATCTTTTGATCTTTGCGCCTTTATTAGTAAGCTCGATTTTAGCAAGGTCCGTTTCGATCGTAATTATTTTTTCCGAGAGTTGTTTGGCGCCGAAAGGAGCGGGTTCTTCAACTGGTTTTGCTTCTTGTTTTTCTTGAACGGGAGGTTTTACGGCAGAAGTATCTTTCTTCTCAACGGCAGTAGTCTGTCCTTTCTTTTTTTGCTGAGGTTGAGGAGCGGGGGAATTAAAGTATAGCCACACCACAAGAATAAGTCCGATGAGTATAAACGCAAATGTTGTTTGTTTATCCATTTTATTCCTTTAGTTATTCTACCGGATCAATCCCGCCTTTATTAAAAGGATTGCATCTCAAAATTCGCCAAGCTGCTTTTACTCCGCCTTTAAGCGCGCCGTACTTTGTAATTGCTTGAACCGCGTATTCGGAACAAGTGGGGTAAAAACGGCAGGAGGGCGCAAACATCGGCGAAATTAATTTTTGATAGAGCTTAATTAAATATATTAAGACATGCCGCATTTACAATCTTGTCCTGATTTTGTTCATCAAGTCGTTTACTTCCGGCATAACCTCTTTCAATAAAATTTTTCTGCTGTTTTTTTGATTTATTGTATTAGGCGAGAATACAATAAACACCCTCATTTTCTTAATTACTGCTTCCGAACAAATCTCTTTTTTATTTAGACGATACGATTCCCGTAAAAGTCTTTTAATTCGATTTCTCCAGACAGCTATTCCGCTCTTTCTAGAAACAGCAAAAGCTGTTTTGATTCCACTCGGTTCAGATTCTCTTTGAATGAAAAAAACAGCTTTGAATTTTTGAGACGAAGAAAATAAAATTTCTCCGGCGGAATACACAAGATCGAATTCGTTTTTACTTTTGATTCTTTCCTTTGAAGAAAGACCAAACTGTTTCAATTATCCTTCGTCGCTAACGGTTAATTTTTTTCTACCTTTAGCTCTTCTACGCGCAAGAACTTTACGGCCGTTTTTAGATGCCATTCTTTCGCGGAAGCCGTGTTTATTTTTTCTTTTTGTTTTACTCGGTTGAAAAGTGCGCTTCATTTTGTTACCTATTCATTTGAAAGTGTGCAAAATTAAAGATTTTGTAAGTAATAACCAAAGTTGCGGACAAATCACTATCTATATATAGTGTAGAGTGATCAATATTCACGAGGGTTAAATTATCTTTAAAGGAAAAGGGCGGATACCTAAGTGATAAGCCCAGCCGAAGTACCTATCACCCAAATAACCGCCGCTATCGAGAAAGCTTTTTAGAGGGTTGCTTTCCGCAGACTTGAGGTTGCTTAGTTACATATTATATTACAATCGTAATGCCAAGAGGTAGTTGTATTTTTTATTCAAAAACTGAATGTGATAACCTGAATTTTGTATCAGTCTGATTCGAATTTTTAAAAAGAGTCACATCTAATCCTTCTTTAAAACGAAGAACCCTGCCGCAGCAGGGTCCCTCTTGACTTAAGATTATTTAACTAATTAAGTGTGCGTTTATTTCATCAAGATCATTTTCTTAGAAACGTTAACATTGTTACCGCTCAACTTGTAGATGTACATACCGCTTGCAAGTCTGCTTGCATCGAAAGTTACTTTGTGCAGTCCGGAAGCCAATTCGTTTTCTACCAGGTTAGCTACTTCTTGACCGAGTGTATTGTAAACTTTCAATGAATACATTCCTGCTTGCGGAACTACGAACTCAATAGTTGTAGATGGATTGAACGGATTAGGATAATTCTGAGCAAGTTTATATTCTGTCGGTGTTGTATAATTATCGCCAACGCCTGTAACATTGTTATTTCCGGAGATCTTATAAACCTGACCTTCTTTTGTTCCAACATAAATATCATCCGAACTCGGATTAACCACCATGGCGCTTACACCATATCCGCTCATACCAAGTGATGTCCATGTGTTGCCATTATCAGAGGACATGTAAACACCATTTGTTAAAGAGCTGACATAAATCTTACCGCTCAAATCAACCGACATTGAATAAACAAATGCTACATTAAGAGAAGTAACTTTTGTAAAGGTCAATCCGCCGTCTGTTGATTTATATAAACCATCACCATAAGTTCCGGCAAAAATTGTGGTAGAAGTTGAAGCTAACGACCAGATCATGTTATAAGCACATGTAATTTTATTCCAGTTTGTGCCGTCTGTGCATTTGAAAATTCCTCCACCGGCCGTTCCTGCAAATATGTTTCCATTGCTTGTAATGGTTAATGATTGAATTGTTAAGAATGCGCCGAGACCATCATTAAAAGGAATCCATGTTGAACCTAAATCTGTTGATTTGAATATTCCAAATCCCCATGTACCGGCATACAATGTTCCGTTGTAAGAAACAAGAGCATGAACATCTTTGCCAGAAAGACTTGTTAATATCCAAGCTGAGCCGTTGAATTTATAAACACCTTTTTCGGTAGCTGCAAATATTACTCCGCCGCTGATATTAAGTGACCAGATGAAGGATACATTCATTCCGGTGTTGATAACAATCCAATTCTTTCCGCCATCGGTTGATTTATAAATCTTACCGCCCCACGTTCCTGCATATATATCATTTCCATAGTAAGCTAGTGTATAAATTATTTCGCCCGGTCCGAACGAGCAGACGTTTGTCCATGTTCCGTTGCCGTTGTCATTATTGTTGCCGGTTGTGCTTGTAATCGTAATAGTTGCACTTGCAGAATTGTTATTTGAATTAGGATCAGGTGTTGAGCACGAAGTTATAGTTGCAACGTTTGTGATTTTTTTGTCATAAGGAATATGACCGCCAAACAGTGCATAATTAAACTGACCGCTTCCGGTAAGTGAATGACAAATCATCTGACCATTAATAACACCGCTTACAAAATTTACCGCTGCAAATGGAGCCAGAACAGAACCCTTTATATCTATACCGGAAATTGTTATGTCTGTTGCTTGATAGAAATTGTATAGAACATTTGTAATTGCCGTTCCGGTTACCGTAAGTCCACCGGTCCAGCTTAAAGATGTTCCGCTTATGTTTACTAGTACAACGGAACCATTCGGAACATCAATGGCTATATTATTTGCAGTAGATAAACTTGCGCCGCTTACAATGAAAACATTTAAGAACGGATCGGTTCCGGTTAATGATATTCCACCGTATTGAAACGCGGTAGTTCCATTTACTGTATAGCCAGAAAGAGTGGTTGACAAATTCTGTAGGTATGATTTTTCAACTGCAAAGTCTATAGGACTATCTTTGCGCAAAGTTCCGCCTGTAATGCTTACGGAGGATTGCGGTAGATTAGTTGAATGTCCGTAAACTACATTACCATTATATACAGCACCGCTAACAAATGTCAGATCGCGGCCGACGATTAATACATCGCCGCTGTTTGCCGGCAGCTGATCACCCATACTATAAGTTGCAAAGTAAGCATCACGACCAACAGCTACCTTACCTTGAGTATCGGAAGATGGTTGATTTGCATCTTCAATTACAAATAAGTTATAATCTTTTGCGGTACCAAGATCGAAAGCGGAATTGTTAAGTTGTCCGCAGTCAACTTTTACTTTTATAATTAATGTAGCGAAAGCTCCGCTGGCAAGAGTTCCAACATTCCAAATTCCTGTTGTTGAATTATATGTACCTTGAGAAGCGGTGCTTGATACATAATTCAACCCGGACGGCAATAAATCTGTTACTACAATACCGGAAGAAGAATCTGGCCCTAAGTTTGTAACCTTGATAGTGAAGTTAACATTATCATCACATTGAGGATTTGGATTGTCAACAGTCTTTTCGATTTTTAAGTCAGCCTTTTGTTCACATATAATAGTTACGGTCCAGGTGCTTTCATCAATCACAGTTGCAGAACCATCAACCGGATGTCCTTCGGCGCGCACAGTGTTTACCAATTGTCCGCAATCATTGTCGCCCGTTATGTAGGTTAAAGTAAAAGTTGTTGACTGTCCCGGATCCAGAATATCTATGTGCTTAATTAAATGATCGCCTGTTGGTTTCAGCATAGCATCGTAAACATCAATGCCGCCGTGCAGCTGAATATCGCCACAGTTTTCTACTAAGAAAGAATAAGTTATTGTTTCGCCTTTGATATATGATTGTTTATCAGACGACTTTGTAATGCTAACACAAGTTTTATAATAACCAAAGTTGATGGATAAATTATCGTTACAGTTTAATGTTGTATTTACTGATGTACTGTTCTTTGTGTACCATTTTACTTGAGCCGTATTGAAGAATACTCCACCCGAAGCAAAATTAGAAGAAGCCAACCGGACTGTGTATGTTCCGTTAACTAAATTCGGGAAAGAATAATGACCGTTAACATCAGTAGTCGCGGTAGCAAGAACGGTTGTGCCTTGAACTAATTCAACAACTGCACCCGCAATACCGGGCTCGCCAGAATCTTTAGTGCCGTTCATATTGAGATCACGATAAACATAGCTGCCAACTGTGTTTTCGCAAACTTGTTCTTCACAGGAGAGAAATCCATTATCAACGGTTCCATTGTCAAAGTTTTCGTTAATTGCCGTAGCAGCATCGTTAAATTGTGAGAATGTATATCCGCTTAATGAACCGCCGCCGAGAGCTTGTTCGGCTAATGATAAGAATGCATTAACAGTCGTTCCGGTAAATGGCCCCGTTGCAATTACAAGAGCACCCAGATCGGTAGAGTTGGTTCCTATTTTACCAGCAGCATCAAAATAAATATTTAATTTTAGAGCGGTTAATTGTCCCGCGAGAACATTAATGCTGGTAGTAGGGTCTATATAATTTTGTGTTAACGCTGCAGGAGTATTTCCGTCCGGTAAATAATTTTTTACAGCAGTAGCAGAAGTTAATTTTATTGTAAAATTTCCGCCGACTGTTAAACCGCTTGGAAAGACAGTTGAAAAATATAAATCTCTTATCTTACCGGGGACGCTGTTAGAAGAACTTCCCCATCCGCCCTGTGTAAAAGTTGTAAATCCATTAAGATTACATTGGCTAGTTTGTGTATACCATCTAACAGTTGCGGTTTCTTCTTTCATATCAAAAGCAGGAGTTGCCAAAACTAATTTTTGTTTTAAATTGGCGCCCGCCTTGTATACATATCTTGTCCCCTGAGGTATAGAAACATTTGCTTTAACATTAATTGTTGCCGTGCCGGTACCGCTATATGCTAAAGTAATTGGCCCGACATGTCCGCTTGCATTTGTTGTTCCAGAAATTGCGCTTAAGGTTCCTATGGATGATGAAATAGTAACAGCCAATCCTGATATGGGATTTCCGTTTAGATCCAACGCATAAATGTCGAATGTTGCGTTTGTGCCCTGAGCTAATGATTGAGACGAAGGAAGTATTAGTAATGATTGAAGCGGAACAACATTATTGTGATTTGCAATTGCATCCGCAACAATTGCATTTGCCCTGTTCTTGATATCATCGGCTCCGGAAATTGTATTGATATCGGTATTATCGCTAAAATGCCAGATAGCAAATTGTATAGCAGCAGCTTCCTTATTTAGATTAGAAAGTATTCCTGCATAACCGGTTTTAAATGGGAAATAATGATTAAGGATATAAGTTATTTCTGAAGGCGTACTACCCTCATCCCAATAATCTTCATTTCTTGCTAAGTGGGTATTGATATCAATGCAGTAAAATTTTGTGCTTACAGAATTTAGTGTTCCTAAAAATAAACCGGCGAAATATGTATCGCGAACATTAGTATATGGATTTATAAAGCTTACACCGGTACCCTCAGCATTACTTGTACTGATTTGTGCAATGCTGGTATGATCTTGCACTTTTGGTAAAAACTTACTCTGTGCAATTACATTAGTTGTCAAACCGTAAATAAGTGATATAAACACTATCACTTTTAATAACAGTTTAGTATAAGTATTCACTACTTTCCTCCTAAGGTTAATCCTATTATTGGTAGGCGAAGGGCAAGACAAATGCCATGGATAGGCTTGGTTTTCAGAGTAAAAACGAACTATTTAATGACTATTCAGAAAAGACTTTGTTTCAAAATGATATTGCTTGATGATATTGAGCCAAAGAAAAAGCACTAAAAACAAGGCTATTTTAATTTGGTTAATATTAGATTACGTACTGTATCTTTGTTAATGTGTAATGTTCCAAAGCGAAAAAATAACGAGCTGATTTTATTATAACCCAATTGCTTTACAAATTTAAGGTCATTCTCAATTTGAATCTGAATTTTGGAATGTTCATTATAAAAACGCGAATGATTACAACAAAATAAAACAAAGAGGAATTTTTAATTTAATAGTAGAAGCCTTTTCGAAAATCTTTTAAAAACATTAAATAAAAAATAATTTTCACAAAAAATTTACTATCTGTTAACACGTTGGGAATCTTAGTTTTATTGAGTAAATTATAAAAAGAAATTCAGATCAAAGTATTAACAAAATTCTATCCTACCCGAAGGGCATGGCCACAAATAAAAAGAATATCGTTTTGATTGAAGACGACGAGGGAATTACTCGGTTAATTAAGTTCAAGCTTGAAAAAGAAGGTTACGAGGTTAAAAGTTTTTTAAACGGCGAAAAAGTAATTGAGTATCTTGTTCGAAACAAACCCGCATTAATAATCTCAGATGTAATGATGCCGGTTATTGACGGGCTTACTCTTCTTAAAGAAATAAAAGCCGATCCAAGAGTTTCTGATATTCCGGTAATTATGTTATCAACCCATTCACATGAAAGCGCCGTACTAGAGTGTTTAAGAGCAGGGGCGGCAGATTATGTTACAAAACCTTTTTCAACTACCGAGCTTATACTGAGAATTGAAAAAACACTTCTTAAGTAATCAAATCTCTTTTATATTATATTTATAATAATCTCTTATTAACAAATTAAAGCGGAAATTTATTGTCTACAGGTTACAATTTTTATATACTAATGGCTCTGTTCGTATTGCTGCAGGTCGCATATTTTTTTATGGCGTGTATTTTTTTGCTGAGGGCAGTAAACTTTTTTAGAACCAAACGCCAAGAAAAATTTATATCAAAATGGCAGGATCTAATCTTTAGCTATCTTTATTCGAAAGACAATCCGCAAAACCTTATATCACTAATACCAAAATCCAAATACAAATACTTATTTTCTTACTTAAGAACGTTTTTGTTTAATCTGAAAGGAGACGACCTAAACCGACTTAAGCAGTTAATTACCGAAACAAGCTTGCGGGAATATTTTTTTAATAAGGCAGATAAATTAAACCGTAAAGATAGAGTTGAAGCAATTTATTTTTTAAAATATATCAACACGGAAGAAACAGTCAATTTGTTGATTAGAAACTTAAACACACCAAGCGAATTGGTATTTAGAACAACAGTTGAAAGTCTTGCATATCTTAATGCGTACGGGAAAATTAATCTCATATTGGATGTAGCTAAAAAAAGAAAAAATTTAACAAGCGATAGTATTTTGTCAATGATTCTGAAATTCGATAAATCAATTTGTCCGATATTAACCGAAAGGCTTGACACAGAAAAATCAACAAAGATTCTTCTTATAATAATTACAGTATTGTGGCATTTTAAATATGCGGAAGCGCTTAAGAAAATTTTGAATATTTTGTTTTACAGCGGCGATAAAGCATTGATAATTGAATCATTAAGATATTTGGGTGAAGTTGAAAATTTAGATTCAATAAATGCACTTAGATTTTTCTTGGGACATTCAAAGCCGGACATTCGAGTCGCAGCAATTGAAGCGGTAGGAAAAATAGGGGACGCTTCTTTAGAAGATTATATAATAAAAAAAATGTTAGATCCTGAGTTAGAGGTTAAAATAGCTGCAGCGAAGGCAATGTATAAATGTTCAACCAAGACTGAATATAAACTTTTTGAATATGCGAAAAATCCATCACGTCAGATAGAATCAGTTATAGCTCAAAGAATAATTATGGAGAAAAGAATTTTAGAAAATGACTGAAATCCTAAAAAACATAGTGCAGTACTTTAATTATTTTATTTTACTTTATTTTCTTGCAATAGGAAGCATTTATATTTTGCTAAGCCTTTTATCGTTTTTTAATTTAAAAAGGTATTTGAATAACCAAGCTTTTAAGGATCTTAAAGATGTATTCAAATTAAAAAAATATAAATCTATTTCTTTAATTGTGCCCGCATACAATGAAGAAGCGGGTATATACACCTCCGTACTTGCCCTGTTACAGCTTGAATATCCTGAATATAAAATTATTGTTGTTAATGACGGCTCAAAGGATCAAACGCTGGATATTCTTAAGGAAAAATTTAATGCAATTGAAGTTCCTTACCTTCCTTTCGGCAATATTCCAACTGAAAAAGTTAACTCCGTTTACATTTGTAAGAATTACAAAAATTTAGTGATAGTTGATAAAAAAAATGGCGGAAAAGCAGACGCAATTAATGTTGGAATAAATATCTCCGACAGCGACCTAATAATAGTTGTTGATGCAGATTCAATTATTGAAAGAGACAGTTTATTAAAAATAAGCTATCCATTTGTAGAAAATGAAAATGTAATTGCAGTCGGCGGAACAGTCCGGATTGCAAACGGTTGTCAGATTAATAAGGGATATGTAACAAGCGTAGAATTACCAAAGTCATGGCTGGCTAAATTTCAGGTGGTAGAATATATACGTGCATTTATGTTTGGCCGGAACGGCTTTCAAATAATGGACGGCATCTTAATTATTTCCGGCGCATTTAGTTGTTTTAAAAGGAGTGAACTGATAAAAGTAAACGGATTTCTTAAAAATTGTATTGGCGAGGATATGGAGATAATTGTAAGAATGCATCGCCAATTAAGAAAAGAAAACCCGCAAGCGCTTATATCATTTATTCCGGATCCGGTTTGTTGGACCGAAGCCCCCGAGAGCAAAAAAATTTTGGGACTGCAAAGAAAACGCTGGCAGAAAGGAACGATTGTAAGTCTTCTGCTACACAAACAATTATTCTTCAATACGCATTATGGATTACTCGGAATGATAGTCTTTCCATACTTTGTTCTATTTGAAATGCTCGGACCTATTATTGAAGCTGTAGGTTATTTAGTCTTTTTTGTTTCTCTGATTTTTGGAATGGTCTCGTTGAACTTTGCACTCGTTTTGTTCTCCGCAGCGATTCTTTACGGAATTGTTCTTTCACTACTTTCGGTAATTTTTGAGGAATTAACATTTAGAAGATACAGTCGCCTTTCGCATCTCATAGAGTTATTTATAATTGCCGTGTTAGAAAACTTTGGATATAGGCAGATCACTCTTTGGTACCGCTTTAAGGGTACCCTGGAATACTTTCTAGGAGATAGGAAATGGGGACACATGGAGAAGAAAGGCTTTTCTTCTTAAACGATAAAATTTGTGAAGGGAAATTTTAAATAATGAAAAACAAACTGATAGACGCCACCAAGTATTTTACTTCTTCATCGTTGGCAACTCTGTTTATTTTTTTTCTGATAAGATGTTATGAAATTCTATTTGTCTGGAAAAACATTCTAAAGCACGGAATTCAATTAAATCTTTTGTCTGTATCGTTCTTTTCGGAAATCAACTTCTTTTTCGAAATAGCAGTGATACTTGGAATTGTATTTATAATTCTAAATTTAATTCATCAGAAGACATCGAAAATAGTTTTAAATGTTGTGTTTGCATTGGTATCAGCAATATATCTACTGCTTGATTTATATTTTACAAAAACTTCAATTCCACTGGGCTCCGATCTATACGGGTATTCTGCTTTCGAAATAAATCAAACCGTTACCTCTGCCGGTGGATTTAACCCGCTCTATTTGGTCTTGTTGTTGTTATTTCTCGGCATTGTTTCCGGGATAATATTTTTGTTTCATAAGACCCGGTTCAACATTACCTTTATAAAATTTTATTTTATTCTAATTCTCGTTTCATTAATCTTTGGAGACCGGCTTAATCCTCAGCCGCAAAATTTTTCAAATACATCGGAATATTATTTAGCTATAAACAAATTGAATTTTTTTGCTGAGAAAACTTATAAATATTTTTTTGAGAAAGAAGATGCGTTGCCGATTTCCAATTATTATATAGATTCAGGTGAGGGCGAGGAAGTATTTTTCAAATACACAGATAATAATTATCCGTTTCTTCATGAAGAAAACACAAAGGATGTATTAGCAAATTTTTTTAATGTTGGCGATAAGAAACCAAACTTTATTTTTATTATCACGGAAAGTCTGGGAAGAGGATATTCGGGCGATAACGCCTATATGGGAAGCTTTACACCGTTTTTAGATTCACTTGCAAGGCACAGTCTTTATTGGGAAAATTGTTTAAGTACCAGCGGCAGAACATTTGCCGCACTTCCCTCCATATTAGGATCTCTTCCGTTTGGAGAAAAAGGTTATTCAGAGATGGCAGAAAATCAACCCGCCAGCTTTTCTTTAATAAAATATTTAAAAAGTTATGGGTATAAAGTACGTTTTTATTACGGCGGACATGCACACTTCGATATGATGGACACCTTCCTTAAAAAACAAAACGTTGATCTGATTGTAGATGAGAGTAATTTCGGAAGCGGGTATAATAAAATGCCGGCTAAAGGAAACGGTTTTTCGTGGGGATATGGCGATAAAGATTTGTTTAAGCGAGGACTTAGCGTGATAAATTCCGATAATCTAGAAAATCAACTGAACATTTTTCTTACACTATCCATGCACGATCCATTTTTAGTGGATAATCAAGACAGCTACCGCAAACAGTTCGACGAGAAATACTCCAATCTTCATTTGTCGCCGGATATCATGACGAGCATAAAAAGTTACAGGGATATACTTTCAACGGTTCTTTATACAGACGATGCTTTCAGATATTTTTTCAATGAATACAAAAAGAGAGATGACTTTAAGAATACTATTTTTATTATTACCGGTGATCATAGAATGCCGGAGATTCCAATTACTACTCAAGTTGATAGGTTTCATGTTCCGTTAATAATTTATTCGCCGCTGTTAAAACACCCGGCAAAATTTTCTTCTGTCGTTTCACATTTTGATATAACACCAACTCTTTTGTCGTTATTAGCCAATCAATACAAAACGGAAAAAATTTCTCTTTCAACATTTATCGGAAGCGGACTTGATACAACAAGACAATTTAGAAATATTCATAAATATCCCTTGATGAGAAACAAAAACGAATTAATTGATTATTTATACGGAGAATATTTTTATTCGGAAAATATACTTTATAAAATTCTGAATGATTTAAGAATCGTTCCTTTAGAAAACAAAACGATAGAGAATAAGATTGAAAATGAATTTGCAGATTATAGAAGACGCAATAGCTCAATGCTTCTAACGAGAAGATTAATTCCCGATTCACTCCTTAAATAAACCAGACCTGTTAATTTATTTTTTCTGTAATGAATCATAATAGTTATTTAAAATTGAACTAACCAGCGGCTGGTAAAATAACCAGAAAAAACTTTCTCTTTCGGCAAGATCGTTAGAAGGATACATAAGCCATCTAAATTTTGTAATTCCCCAAAACTTTGAAAGAATCATTTTAACAGGGTTATCGCAAAAATCTCCGCAGAAATAATAAAACTTATAATCATTATCATAATGTTCAATTACAGCAGGAAAGGGATTGGGAATATTTAGAGATTGTAAAATTGAATCGCCGCGCGAATTTGTGAAAATTTGAAAAACCGAGACAACATTGTTTGATCTTTTTGTTAACATGATGTCGAACCAGTAAGAGTATTTTATTTTTTGTGGCAGATCAAACCGCTTCCGGCTTACCTCGTTAGAAATAATATATGGGATTTCTCCTTTTAAGTCTTTTTTATTTTCTAATATTTCTATTCTGTCGTCATTGTTTACCAAAACAATTCCCGATCCTTTAAATGGCCAATGATTACCATGCTGATCTTTATAGTCTCTTATTACCCAGACAGGAATTTCTTTATTAGAGGTTGTATCTAGAACATTAAAATATCTTCCGGTCCAACCGCTCCACTTTAATCCAAACAGTTCTTCAAATTGAGTTCTAACTCTTCTGGATGTTGGCGGCGCAATTGTATTAAACTCGGTAAGAATTAATTTTTTCTGAATCTTCATTATGTTTAACAACGATAATTCTTTTCTAGACATTCCCCCATAAATTAATTGCGAACGCTCACCACGATAATTATCACTGTACCAATCTTTGCTGTAAACTCCGTAAAGGTCGGTCATATAAATCATATCAAATTTGTCGGCAAGATTATTTAATCGAACATCATCAAGATTTTCAAAATCATTAATAAAGAATTTTTTATTTTCTTTGGGAAAGAAACCGAAATAGTCGTCAGAAATAGAATATAAATTTCTATTTGGCATACAAAATTTATTATTATCTAGAATCCAATTAAGGGATCTGCGTTCGTCGCCGTCAACCGTAAGAGAAGTTTTATCAATCACGGCAATTTTTAATTCTTTTTTTGGTTTAAGTTGCCACGAAACAAGCATTATTAAAGGCAGCAAGGAAATTATTATTATCAGAAGAAAAATTAAGACGAGATTTCTTTTTTTCATTTTCTATAAAAATTAAAATAAAAACTTTAAGCCAAAACCCACAGAAATCTTAGTTCTAAATTCGTTTGCAAGATATTCCTCTCGACTGTAATCACCGGAAATACTTAAAATAAACTTTCTGCTAAGTTTGTTTTGATATTCTATACCGAGCTTATCGGATTTCAACCAATTTCCGAGAAGGTCAACGGAATTTTCTTCAGGTGAAATTCCTGTGCCTGCAGAGAGAGACAAGTAATCATCGGCGCCCGATAAATAATATCTAATAATTAACGAATATGAGTGAGAGGCCTTTTCAACTTGTGGAGTTATAAATGTTCTAAACGAGAACCAATAATTACCCCAATATTTCCCAAGAGCGAAAGTATAGATCCATGTATCGCTTGAGTATTTTAACAGCCGAAATCCGCCGTCAATTTCAAAACTAATGGGCAGGCTAAAATATAATGATGCGCCGTAGCGCTGCTTTGGAAATATTCCATCCTTTGAATAACCAAAATTTAGATATGAATAAATACCCGGTGCAAAACCCGGGTACATATCAATTTCATATTGTGTGCCGTTGTTTTCAAATCTTCGCGCAAAGTTTACTCTAAAAATAGTTGTACCGAAAAAAAGCCTTCTTGAATAACTAAGCGATCCAAGCTGCCATGGATCGAATGTTTTGTCAAATTTTTCATATTGATATGTAACACCAATTGAATTTATTCTTGTCTTATCTTTTAGCCGTTCTGCCAAAACTAAAGCTTCTGTATTTGATTTGTCAATCTTAAATATTTTTTCCAGCGTGAGAAATGCGTCATTGTATCGTTCAAGATCCTCTAATACTATTGCCCGCTTTAATAGAAAATCAGCAGAAGCGGGATATTTTAAAACACCAAGATTGCAAAATTTTAGAGCGGCACTGGAATTACCTGACCAATATTCTAAATCAATTGCTGCGCTAATAGCATCGCTGTTAGAGGAATCTTTTTTTATAACATTATTAAAAATTACTCTAGCAGAATCATAGATATTATCCCACGTATAAAGTCTGCCGAGAAAAATTGAGATATCTGCATAATCCGGACTTTTAGTTAGCGCCTGTTTACAAAGTTGTCTGGCAAGGTTTCTGTCTTTCAGATTGAAAGCAGCATCTTTCGCCTTAACAAAAAGTTCATCTGTAGTAAGCTGAGTTTGCGCCAGTAAACTTATATTCACCAGAAAAACAAGAAACATCAGAATCCACCGCACCGACTTCTCCTTATTTAATTTGCCGCAAGAGTTTATTATGCTCATAATAAATATTTTAATTGTACTTTCAAATAGCGCACTTCAAAAACAGAAAATATTTTATCAATTATAAGTATAATAATATTTTCTAAGCTATATTAATAACAAAATCATTGCAATTATGATCAATAAATAATATCGGAACGCTAAATGAGTTTTAGTAAAAAATATTTTTCGCTTAGTTTCAAAAGCCTTTTATTGTTATTGCTTTTTTGGCTTATGAGCGGTTATGTGTTGGGAACAGCCTTATTAATTGGTCCTGTCCGTTGGATTGCCGATTATTCAAAAATGCAGAGTTGGCCGCAGTCTACTGAAGATATTGTAGTAAAGATTGTAATGGTGATTCTTGTAATTCTTTCTTTTATTATTTCATTATTTATTACACGATCTTTTTTAAGGTCGGACAATATTTTCAAACGAATAATTCTTTTCATTTTACCGTTAATTCTTTCTGCGGGAGCTGTTTGGTTATGGATGAATCCAAGCTTAATGCAAAAGGAAAGCAACATAAGTGAAACAATTGCGAAAAACGGGTCTGAGTTTGTCTTCGGTTCATTTCCGGAAGAGGCGAAAATAAGATTATTGAAAGAGAAGAACTTTACAGCCATCATAAGTTTAATGCATGAAGCGGTTGTTCCGTTTGAACCAAAATTAATTAAAGAGGAAAAAGAATCTTGTAAAAATGTTGGTATTGAAATAATCAACATTCCAATGCTTCCGTGGATAAGTGAGAACAAAGAAGCTCTAAACCGGTTAAAAGATTTAGCACTTCACAAACCCGGTAAATATTATGTTCATTGTTATTTAGGGAAAGACCGAGTTAACATTGCAAAAAGAGTTATTGAAACATCAAACCAAACAGCGGCAATAAACTCCGAACTTAAAACTAGATCAATTGAGGACCTTGAAGAATTTGAAAGAGGAGCCGTAATTAAATTAGAAAAAGATGTTTATTTTACCCCATTTCCAACCGACGACGAATTCATGGGTTACATTCTTAATGGCTCGTTTAAAAATGTTGTGTCTCTTTTAGATCCTAAAAACCCAGAAGATTTGATCTTGATTGAGAAAGAAAAAAATTTCTTTGAGACTTTTAAGATACCCTTTGAAAATTATCCACTTCGTCCCGGCAAAACCAACAAAAGAGAATTAGAAAATGAAATCAAGAAAATCATGAAAACAGATCGTCCCATTCTCATTCACGCATTTAAAACTAATTCACCACAATCCGAAATGTTTATCTCGGCTTACAACTCAAGCAAAACACGAAATTAATTTTAGACAACGCGCATCTTATTTGATTAGTAAGGCAACATTTTCGATGTGATAGGTATGCGGAAACATATCAACGGGTCTAAGTCTAATCAATTGATACCCGCCCTCGCAAAGCAATTTTACATCTCGTGCCTGAGTAGCGGGATTGCAACTTATATAAACTATTTTTTTAGGATTTAATGTTAAAATATCTTTAACGGTTTTAGGATTCATACCACTCCTTGGCGGATCGGCGATAATAACATCTGGCAAAGGCAATTTCTTTTCTTCTATTATCGGAAGAAACGATCTGTTCAAATCAGTGAGAATCGGTTCAAAGTTCAAAACATTGTTTAATGAAACATTTGCCGCTGCATCAGCAAGGGTAGATTCAACATTTTCGAATCCGTAAATCTGAGCAACGTGTTCCGAAATAAAAATTGGAATTGTCCCAGAGCCGGAATACAAGTCATAAACAACTTCATTACCAGCAAGCTGTGCAAACCCCAAAGCAGTATTAAAAAGTTTCTGTGCTTGAGCAGTATTTGTTTGAAAGAAAGAATTAGCACTGATTCTGAATTTCCATTTGCCAATAAAATCATAGATAAATCCGCTCCCAACAGAAACAATCTCATAATCTCCATAGGCCACTTGAGATAATTTTTTATTGATGTTAAAAATCAAAGTTGTTACTGACGGAAACGAATTAAGAAGAGATTCTTTATATAACATGAACAAGCGTTCGTTTTCTTCTGATATCACTAGATTCACCATTATCTCATTGGTCAAAAACGACTGCTTTATTACCAAATTTCGTAAAAAACCGGTATGTTTTTGAGCGGAATAGGGTAAAATCTGTTGATTCTTGAAAAACTCCCTTGTGAAGTTTAGTATGTTATTACTGACCTCTGACTGGAGCCAACACTCATTAATATCCAATACTTTATCAAACAAACCTGGTATATGCAAACCTAATGCGAACGAGCGATCAGGTATTTCCTGCATAAGCGAAATCTCGTCTTCGTTCAACCACCTTTTGTCCGAAAACGAATATTCCATTTTATTTCTGTAGAAAAAGATTTTGTCTGCTTTTATTATTGGTTGAATTTCTAGATTGTGAAATCCGCCAATCCGCTCAAAAAGATCTTTTACTTGTTCTTGTTTGAATTTTATCTGTTGTTCATAATCAAGATCTTGTGCTTTACAACCGCCGCATATTCCAAAATACTTGCATTTTGCATCAGTACGAAGCGGTGATTTTTTGATAAATGTTTTTACTTTTGCTTCAGCATAGGATTTTCTGATTTTGGTTATTCTTGCAAGAACAACATCGCCGGGAAATGAGCCATCAACAAAAACAACAAACTTTTTTGGTTCAGCATTATCTAAAGAATTAACTTCTTTGATAATTTTTGCAACCCCTTTTCCCTCAAAGGCATAACCTGAAATATCTAATTCAAGCAAATCCCCCTTTTTCATTCGAAACCTCTTTGAAGCAAAAGTGCAACGAAACCAATGTATTTATCGGCGCCCAATTTTAAATAAGCATTTGATTCATGACTGATTTTATTGACGAGCTTTTTGTAATAACTTCTTTCTTGTTGAGTCAGTCCGTCCTTGCTGTTTTTAAGTAGAGCTGCATTTCGTAAATAAAATTCTTTTAGAGTATTTGTAAGATCTACGCTTCCATTTAATGTAAATTTTTTTTCGTGATAGTATTTATTTAGATCACCGCCGAACAAAGGCAATAGATCCGAGGAATCAAAAATATCTTGAACAAACATTGGAACAACTTTATTTAACATAACAATCTCTCCGACACAGAAATATCCGCCCGGCTTTAGAATTCGTTTTATTTCCTTTACAATTTTATTTCTTTTAGTAGAAGAAATTGAAGCCTGTGCATAAATAAGATCAAATGAAGAAGTATTAAAATCGGTAGCGTCAAAACTCATCAACTTAACTTTAATGTTTGATTCCTTTCCTAGAATCAGGTTCGAGTTTAATAATGATTCGTAATCTTTAACGATAATCTCAACATTACAATTAAAGCGTTTTGAAATAATTTCTGCGGGAATCTCGCTTGCGGATCCAATTACTAAAGCGGTCTTAATTTCAGAGATTAAATTTTTTCGAAGGAAATTAATTTGTTTATCTAATCCAGGCAGAAGAATTGTTTTTGTGTTCATCTATTTTATCAGCATCATTTTTTTTGTCTGTATAAAGTTACCAACTTTTAACTGATAAAAATAAACTCCGCTTGGAAATTGGGAATTCCCAATTAGAAATTGCGAATTATAAATCCCGGCAGGCAGATATTCATTTACAAGAATCGCAATCTCTCTCCCCATTAAATCATAAATTTTCAGCGAAACATAACCGGCAAAAGGTAGTTTATAAGTGATTGTTGTAGATGGATTAAATGGGTTTGGATAATTCTGCTTTAGTTCAAAGCTTAATGGGAGTTCCTGTTTAACAACAGTTGCCCCGACTCCAAAATCAAAGTCTGCAAATACAGGCAGATGATCAGATGCATTTTTTAGCGATGTCCCAATTGATGCGTCATTTAAAAACCAACTGTTGGAACCACTAGTAATTGATTTATTGAAATGATTGCCGTCATCGTTACCAAAAATTTTTAAGGAACCGGTTTTATAATCAATACCTCCGGGGATCTGAAGTGAAGGAGAAATTAGAATCATATCTAATCGAGTATCTAAATCGGAAGTGGAATAAGTTGAAGCAGAGGCAAGTTGATAGTTATTACTCCAATTACCCGCTAAATTTAACACATCAATGAAATATCCTGGAGACGATTTATCTATTAGTTTTTGGAAAGCAGATTCAGTTGATTTGAAAATGTTGAAATCACCACAAACAAGATAGTTCGATTTGCTGTTTAACTGTAGTGTCCGATTTCTAAGATCATTAACGGAGTTTGCTCTTCGAGTTGAATCTTCGGGATAAGCCTTTAGGTGTACACCAAAAATTGTTAATGTGTCATTGGTAATTTTATGTACAAAAGTAAACTCTGCAATAGGCCTCGGATCGGACGAAATTATTTTTGCAGGACTTATATATGTTAAGAGTGAATCAATATAGAAAACCGCGCACTCATTTCCCGTCCCCCAGTTGATGTTAACTTCGGTTGATGCCTTATATTTTGTATTTAATACATTATTGAGAAATTGAGTAACCGCGCTCGAACCGTCTAGCTCAACTGTTAACAAAATTGTTGGTTTTATCTGGTTTAAAACAATTTTTAGATCAGCCTCTGCATTATTGTATGCCGGAAAACGGTGTACATTGTACGCCATAACCCGCACCTGCTGTTGAGCAAATGAACTTATTGCAATTAATAAGAACAAAGATATTTTTGTTATTCGAGACATAATCATATACCAGATTAACTTTTTATTACTTGAAAAAGAAATCTAAAACACAAATTCCTTATTTTGATTGTGAAAATATAAGTACACTTGAATTTAAATCAGATAAAAATTTATGAAACTGCGGCACTATCTTTTTGTTATAATTCTATTCTGGGGCTGCAAAGAAAAACTGCCCGTTATAGAAAAATTCGGAGAGACAAGTTACAAACTTGTTGATCAGAATAATAAAGAAGAAATTTTCCCGGATTTTGTAAAGGACAAGATTGTAATTATGAATTACATCTTTACAAATTGTCCGGATATTTGCCCGCTTAGTACAAACAACATGCGATTGATACAAGAGAGACTAAAAAAAGAAAAGATAGATAATGTTCAATTTGTCTCGCTCAGCTTTGATCCGGAATTTGATACTCCGGAAGTACTTAGAAAATTTGCCGATATAAGAAATTTGGATTTGTCTAATTGGACGTTTCTTACGGGAGACAAATCCACAACAAACTCTGTGATAAAGCAAGTTGGAGTGTTGGCGGTTCCAAGCGATTCTACGGTTTTCAAGAACGGCAGAAAAATTTATTACTATGTACACACAGACAGAATACAATTGATAGACCCGGAAGGAAGAATCAGAAAAAATTATAAGGGTAGCACAATTAATGTTGATGAAATTGTTTCCGATATTAAAAAACTACAATAATAAAATATTCAATAGCTGAAAATGATCTTAAGAAAGAAAAAATGAAAAGAAGATTGTTAATAATTATCGTAATAATATTTGCTTTTAACTTGGTAACACCAACACAGCAACAAAAGTCTAATAATTCTGATATTCAGATTCAAAAAGCCTGGGCAAGGCCGGCGGCTAAATATGCCAACTCAGCCTTTTATTTTGTTCTTGAGAATAACAGCAGCAGGACAGATACGCTGCTTGGCGCAGAAACAAAAATTTCAGAAGAGGCGGAAATTCATGAATCATATAAAAAAGATAATGACAGAATGGGTATGCGTCCGGCGGGTAAAATTGCAATCAAACCAAAATCCAAATTTGAATTTAAACCGGGCGGATTTCATGTTATGCTTTTAGGTGTTGAGAAAGATCTACATATTGGAGATAAAATTGAGGTGGTGCTTAGATTAAAATATGCAGGGAAAATAAAAGCTCAAGCCGAAGTGCGCGATATGCCAATGACGAAAGAAATGAAACAATAGATTGCTAATCACCCACACCGTTATTTAATTAACCAGGATTGTTATTTTCATTGCTGTTAATTTCACTTTCCTCGGCGTTACTTTTAAATCTTCCGGCTTTTTTTAATGAGTCTTTCAATAAATATTCGATCTGACCATTGATGCTTCGTAATTCATCTGCCGCCCATTTTTCAAGGGCGGCATATATATTATCATCTATTCTTAGTAAAAACTTTTTCTTTTCAGCCATCTCTGCCTTCTTTAGAATCCGAGCTTATGAACTGTGCGCTCGTTGCTTCTGCTCTAGTATAATTATATATGCAAGCATAATTATCCAAGGATATTTATCAATCACTTCCGCTCTTTTCTCAATTGTTATCTCAGCTTTATCGCCCCACGAAATTTTGTTCAATTTAATCCGCATGTAGGAATCACCTTGTTCGTTGGTAATTTCACAAAATCCCTTGAAAAGATGCGGTACTATTTTTAAGCTCTCTCCCTTTGGCAGAGAGAGAGTTCCTTTACTTCTAAGACCATCTCTTTTAAAACTTGCAATCGGCATTTCATAGCCCGCTTCGCGCACTTCCAAAATCGTTCTCCAACAACTTGGTTTGTATATTTCCCAGTTTTTATTTTGGAGAGTAACGCTCCACAGCATTCCAAAGAAACCCTTTTGCTGGATGGAACCGATCAATACGTCATTTGCTTTGAGCTCGTGAAATCTTTTAAAAACAGACGGCTGGAAAAAACGAAGAGTCTCGCCGATATAATCCGAAATAGTTTTCATATCCTAAACGCTTTTATTTTATTAATTGATGTATTAAGTCGTTCCATCCCGGATTCATTTTTTCTACTAACTTATTTTTCTCATTTCTTTTCAAATTTCTAATCTCTTTCTCACGCTCAATAGCCGAACTGATATCGCCGGCAACTTCGTAATAAATAAGTTTGTTAACTTTTTGCTGTTGTGTAAATCCTTCAATTAGACTGCTGGTATGTGCAAAAGTTTGAATTGCCCTATCGTTGATCATATCAACATAAATAGTCTTATTGTTCCGGTTTGTGAGCATATAGACGTAATAATTTTCATTAGCCATTGACAAAAACCTTCTGTACAACTTTAAAAGATTTATTACTAATACAACGATCCTGCATTTATTACCGGCTGTGCCTGAACTTCGGAAACTAAAGCAACTAAAAGATTATTAACCATTGTCGCTTTCTTCTCATTATCAAGTTTAACAATGTTGTGTTCACTGAGAGCTTTCAAAGCCATATCAACCATACCTACAGCACCCTCAACAATTTTTGTTCTGGCAGCAACAACAGCTTGAGCTTGTTGTCTGCGTAACATAGCTTGAGCAATTTCCGGGGCATACGATAAGTGGCTTATTCTTGATTCTAATATTTCCACACCGGCAACTTCCAATCTTGTTTGAACTTGTTTCTTCATTGCTTCAGCGATCTCCTGCTGATTTCCGACTAAAGAAAATTTATCATGCTCGGATGAATCGTAAGCATATTCGGTTGCTAATCCGCGGATAGCAGTTTCACTTTGTATTGCAACAAATCCCTCATAATTTTGAACATCAAATAGAGCACGAGCAGGATCAACAACTCGCCAAACAACAACCGCAGCGATCTGTATTGGATTACCGTGGAGATCGTTTACTTTAATAGTTTCACTCTGAAAATTTCTGATCCTTAGAGAGACTAATCTTTTTGTTGTAAAAGGATTGACCCACCAGAATCCTGATATGCGGACTGTACCAAGATATTTTCCAAACAGAACGAGCACACGCGAATCATTTGGTTGTACAACTAAAAATCCGCTGAAAGAAAGAAAAATTAATAGTGCCAGTGGAATAAAAATCCAAAGAACTTTGGGATTATTTGCTGCAATTCCACCCAGGAGAATATAAATATCAAGAATGATTAATAAGAGCACAAATGCTAATACTATAAAACCATTTAATTTTTTGGCGGACTTTTCAGTTATTGCTTCCATTTTTTATACTCCTATTGTTTGCTATTGTAATGATATCATATTAGTATCATAAAGTCAAGAGGCGGTAATAATGTATTTTTTAGTCCAAAATCAACGAAAAGATAGTTAGATTTTAGTCTAATTTAAGAGGTTTTTATGAAAGAGAGGAAATTAGAACTTACAAGCGCGACGGCAATAATATTCTATCTTTCTCTCTTTAAATTTTTTCTTTTGATTTTATTTGCGGGCAATTATGGAATATTCCGCGATGAATACTATTATATAGAATGTTCCAAACATCTTGATTGGGGATTTGTAGATCAACCTCCGCTTTGCGCACTAATACTTTTTATATCAAGAACTTTTTTGGGCGAATCAATTTTAGCGATTAGAATATTTGCATACATAGCAAGCTCGGCCACAGTTTTTATTTCCGGATTGATAGCGCGCGAACTAGGAGGCAGAAAATTTGCACAATCTTTGACAGCGCTGGCGGTAATTTTTTGTCCTGTTATTCTTTTCGGGGGAAGTTTCTTTTCGATGAATGCATTTGATGTTCTTCTGTCTTCCCTCTTCTTTTATTATTTGATTCGATTGGTCAAAACAGAAAACCCCAAATTGTGGATGGTGATCGGTTTGATCTGCGGCATCGGACTTGAGAATAAACTTACATTTTTATTTTTAGGATTTGGTTTAGCGGTTGGATTAATTCTTACAAAGAACAGAAAATATTTATTAAGCAAAGAACTTTTGGTCGGCGGCATAATAGTTTTATTAATTTCTCTGCCCAACATTATCTGGCAGATGAAAAATGATTTTCCGACACTGGAATTTATGCGTAATGCATCCACCCGCAAAAACGTATCGTTTGGATTTTTAGATTTCTTTCTCGGCTCGTTGATGGAGTTAAATCCTTTCTATATAATATTTCTTGCCGGAGCGTTCTATTTTCTATTATTTCACAAAGAAGGAAAACGGTTTACAATATTTGCGTGGATGTATATTTCAATCTTTGTTGTTTTTGTACTTAATAGCGGAAAACCTTATTACATGGGGGTTCTTTACCCGATGATCATTTCCGCGGGTGTTGTCGGCGCCGATTTATTTATAGAAAAATATATGAAGAATTGGGCACGATACACTTTAGCAGCAATACTAATTCCGTCGTTTATCGTTATAACTCCATTTGCAATTCCGATTCTGAATGTTGAAACGTATATTAATTATTCATCGTCACTTGGAATAAAACCGGCAAGCGGGGAAAGATCACGTTTAGGAATTCTTCCGCAATTCTTTGCCGATCGTTTCGGATGGGAACAAATGGTTCAAGAAACAGCGGAGGTTTATAATAAACTTTCGCAGGATGAAAAATCTAAAGTATTGATTGCGGCACAAAACTATGGTGAAGCAGGCGCAGTAAATTATTACAGAGAAAAATACGGATTACCGCTTGCCATTTCCCCGCATAACAATTATTGGCTGTGGAAATTTCCGCAAGAATATACGGGAGAAGTAATGATAATTATCGGCGGTGATTTGGAGGGCAACAAAGAATTTTTTGAAGAAGTCGAAGTTGCCGCGCATCATTACAATAAATATGGTATGCCTTATGAAAATGTAGATATCTACATTTGCCGCAAACCGAAAATGAAATTGAGTGAGGCGTGGCAGAGAATTAAAAATTTTATTTGATCATCTTTAAAATAAAAAATCCCGCTAAAAGCGGGATCAAATTTAAAACGAGTTACTATTAGCTGATCTTTTTAACTTCAGCTGCTTGAAGTCCTTTTGGACCCTGTGTAACTGAGAATTCAACTTTATCGTTTTCGTTTAATGTCTTGTATCCATCACCTACAATTGCTTGAAAATGTACGAATACATCTTCTCCGCCTTCTTGAGAAATGAAACCAAAACCTTTTGTGCTGTTAAACCATTTAACAGATCCTACTTTGCGCTCTGCCATGACAGAAGCTCCTTTGTTAATTTGTAAATAGATTGATTGTTTACGACAGAGCTTTAAACAGGTGAGGCTTCGAAGATACTTCTACGTCTACATCTACATCTAAAGTTACTGCCATTACGGGTGTAAACATAAGGAAAGGATTATTATAATACTAATTTAAAAGAGCCAGCTGTCTTAGATAAAATATAACGTCAACATTCAATATGGTATTTGAAATCAGCGCCGCACAATTTGAGAATAGGTGGAAAGAGTTTGTGGTGAGAAAATATTTGTAAATTTTGTGATTGTGCTAATTGTTGAAGCACATAACAAAGCTTTTCTGCAAGCTAAAACCCAATCTTCCTTTTCGGTTTTTCTTTCTCAATCATCAATTCCTTTATTGCTTCAAATATAAACTTTATCTGTTCCTGTTGCTTGGCAAATTTCTTTTTTGTTTCTCTTTCAAG
>VEPI01000062.1:60042-75663 GCA_012026935.1 Melioribacter sp.
CAAAATTTTTTCTCCGCGCAAAAGATAAATCTTGGAAGTAATTTTTTCGACAGGCAATAATGAATCTTTTGTATTCCCCATAAAGTCCCCTTGGTTTTGGAGACCACAGTTTGTGATTTCCATATTTCTAATTGCAACTTGCTCAACTTCGTTTTCAATATCAAGAAATAAAATTTGTTACATTAATTGTAGAGACGTAGCATGCTGCGTCTTTACGTTGTAGTATTTGGAGAAAGTTATTCTTCGGACTATTTTTAACGAAACAAAAAGACAAGATGAAAAACCTTATCCAAATAGCCGGAGTGATTGATAAAGCGGAAGCGCAAATGCTTATAAACGCAGGCGTTGATTATCTCGGCTTTCCGCTTAGACTTCCTGTTCACAAAGAAGATCTAGCTGAAGAGGAGGCAGTTGAAGTAATTAAAATTATTTCCCCGCCGCATCAAGCAGTTCTTATAACGTACTTAAACAAAGCCGAAGAAATAATTTCTTTCTGCAATAAGCTGAATGTTAATATTGTTCAGCTTCACGGAAAAATTTCCAAAGAAGAAATGGAAAGAACAAAATTGCTGAATCCCGATCTGGAGATAATTAAAAGTCTTGTTGTCGCGGAGAGTAACTATCCGGAACTTGTCATAATGATAGACACGCTTTCGGATTTTGTTGATGCATTCATAACCGACACATTCGATCCTGCTACCGGAGCTGAAGGCGCAACAGGCAAAACGCACGATTGGAGCGTCAGCAGAAAATTAGTTGAGCACTCCCCAAAGCCTGTCATCATAGCGGGCGGACTTAATCCCGCCAATGTTAAAAAAGCAATTTTAGAAATTCGTCCCGCGGGTGTGGATGTTCATACCGGAGTTGAATTAAAGAACGGAAGAAAAGATTTGGATCTGGTAAAAAAGTTTGTGGAAGAATCCCAAGAAGGTTTTGCTCTGATAAAATAACAACCGAGTGTTGCTACTAACGAAGAGAGAAAATTTTAAATTGCCTGCCTGGCGGCAGACAGGCTTCTCCCGCTTTGCGGGATCGCAATGACAATTTAAATTTTGTTGCAACAACATTAACAATTTCATTCCTCAATTATTTTTGCTTTACTTCTCTTGTAGAGCTTGCCCGATTCTTTTACCTTCTCAAGCTGTTTAGGCAACGGAATGCGGATTTTTTTCTTCTTTATTTTGATTTTTCTTTTCATACATAGCCGAAAATCTACAATTGAAAATTGTCCAACTTTTGTTATTCTTTCAAGTGATTTCCTTCTGATAAATATTTATTTGATTTTGCACGTCTAATCTTCAATTAATTCTATCGTTCACTTATTCAATAGAAATATATATTTTTTGTTCAATCATAATTCATTAAAGGTGAAGGCATGAGAAAAATCCTTGTTCTACTAATTACTCTGTGCTCTGTTTTATCTGCGCAGAGCCAGATCAAAATTCCCTACACACGTCACGTTCTTTCAAACGGATTGAATGTATTACTGCATGAAGACCACTCAACGCCAACAGTTACGGTTAATACGTGGTTTCATGTCGGCTCGGGATATGAAAAACCCGGACGCACGGGATTTGCACATTTGTTCGAGCACTTGATGTTCATGGGGTCCGGACATGTTGCAGAAGGAGAATTTGATAAATTGCTTGAAGCGGCCGGTGCCGAAAATAACGGATCAACAACAGAGGACAGAACAAATTATTATGAAGACCTTCCCTCTAACGCACTTGAACTTGCTCTTTATCTTGATTCAGACCGAATGGGATTTCTTGTTGATGCAATGACTCCGCAAAGTGTTGATGCACAAAGAGCCGTGGTTAAAAATGAAAGACGCCAGAGCTATGAGAATCGCCCCTACGGATTATCTGAGGAAACAATTTTAAAAAATCTTTACCCGCCAACTCACCCATACAGCTGGCCGGTAATTGGTTCTATGTCAGATCTTAGTGCCGCGACTTATGATGACGTGGTTGAGTTCTTCAAAACATATTATGTTCCGAACAATGCCTCGATCTCAATTGCAGGAGATATTAATCCTGCAGAAACCTTGAAGCTCGTTGAAAAATGGTTCGGCGGAATTCCGGCGGGAAAACCTGTAGAACCGCAGAATCCTGCCGCAGTAAGATTGAACGAGGAAAAAATCTTGGTTATGGAAGACCGCGTTCAGCTTCCCCGTTTGTATATGACCTGGATTACGCCACCAAGATTTACACCGGGAGATGCGGAATTAGACGTTCTTGCAAATATTTTATCAGGCGGAAAAAACTCACGGCTGTATCAAAAATTAGTTTACGAACTTCAGATCGCACAAGATGTACGCGCATCTCAGGGTTCGAGCAAACTATCTTCACAGTTCCAGATAGTTTCGACAGCACGTGCAGGACACACACTTGAAGAATTGAAAAATGTAATTCAGCAGGAAATAGATAAAATAAAAAATGAAGCACCTAAGCAAAGAGAATTACAGCGTACAGTCAATCAATATGAAGCATCGTTTTTAGATGCATTGGAAAAGCCGGGCGGATTCGGCGGCAAAGCAAATCAACTGAATGAATATTTTTATTACACAGGCAATCCTGATTATGCTAATGAAGATCTTTCACGATACAAAGCATTGAGCGTAAACGACATTCAAACAGCAGCACAAACTTATTTACGTGATAACGGACGTGTAATTCTAAGCATAGTTCCTAAAGGCAAAACAGATCTTGCCGTTCAACCTAAAGCGGAGGGCAAATAGTATGAAAAAGATAATTTTTAATTCGATAAAAATAATTGCCGTCTCTGCAATATGTTTCTCATTTTATGCACAGACTCCGGATAGAACAAAACCGCCTCAGCTTCCCGCTCCTCAAAAATTAAGTTTGCCGGCCGTGCAGCAATTTTCACTTTCTAACGGCTTAAAAGTTGTGTTGATGGAAAAACATGAAGTCCCGTTAATTCAGTTGAACATTATTACTAAAATGGGAAGTGTTAACGACCCGGAAAATAAAACCGGATTAGCCGGATTGACAATGAACATGTTAACGGAAGGCGCCGCAGGAAAAACTTCTCTTGAGATTGCAGACGCAATAGATTTTCTAGGCGCAAGAATATCTGCAAATGCAGGAGCGCATTCATCCGGAATATATCTTCACACACCTCTTTCAAAATTTGATGAAGCTTTGAAAATTATGAGCGACATTCTTCTTCGTCCGGATTTTCCTCAAAAAGAATTGGATAGAAAAAAGAAAGACCGCTTAACATCGTTGATGCAAATGCATGATCAACCGACAGCCATTGCCGCGGCTGCATTTAATAAAATCCTTTTCGGAAAAGAGCATCCTTACGGTAGAATGGCAAGCGAGAATGAGATCAAAGGTTTTTCCGTTGAAGATTTAAAAAGTTTTTATAAAAAATATTCTACTGCAAATAATTCTTTTGTCGTTGTTGTTGGAGACATCAAGAAAGAAGAACTGAAGAAAAAATTAGAAACCGTATTTGGCAAATGGCAAAAAGGTGATGTTAAAGAAGTTAAAATAAAAGAACCGGCTCAAGTTACCGGTCGTATCGTTTATTTGATTGATAAACCGGGTGCCGCTCAATCCGTAATTAATATCGGAAGAATCGGTACATCTCGGTTAACACCGGATTACAATTCAGTCGTTGTAATGAACACACTTCTTGGCGGATCATTTACATCACGCCTGAACCAGAACTTGAGAGAAAAACACGGCTACACTTACGGCGCTTCGTCAAGATTTATGTTCAGACCATCGCCCGGAAGTTTTATTGCGGCTTCTTCCGTTCAGACGGAAGTTACAGATAAAGCATTAACGGAATTTTTTAATGAGCTTAACGGTATCCGCGAACCATTAACAGACGCCGACTTAAACCGTGCTAAAAATTTAGTTGCCTTAAGTTATCCCGGAAATTTTCAATCTGTTTCGGAAATAGCCGGGCAGCTCGAAGAAATGTTCTTATATAATCTGCCGTCGAATTATTTTGGTGAATTTGTTTCGAAGATATTAAATGTAAATGGTAATGAAGTAACCGGAACAGCTAAAAAATATATTGTACCGGATCAAATGATTGTTGTTGTAGTTGGCGACAAAGCAAAAATTGAACAAGGGATTAAAAATTTGAATCTTGGTGAATTGAAAAATCTTTCAATCGAAGATGTATTAGGCAAGGTTCCGCAGCTTAGTAAGTGATGAAGTTATTATCAATAATTGAGGAATGAAATGAAGCGCATAGAAAAATATTTTACACTAATCTTGTTGATGTTGTATCTGGGAGCGAGCAGCTTTTTATTTGCACAAGAAAATCAAAAGAAAGAAGAAAAGAAATTCACAAGCTTGTGGGAAGGGAAATTAAAAATTGGAGCCGTTTCTTTGAGAATAGTAATAAAGACATTTAAAAATAATGACGGCTCTAACGGCGCCTTTTTGGACAGCCCTGATCAAAATGTAAATAACATTCCCATTGAAAAAGTTTTGTTTACCGAAGACAGTTTGAAATTTGAATCCAACACAATTGGCGCAAAATATATTGGCGCTGTTGTAAAAGACAGCATGATTATTCGCGGAAATTTTACGCAAAGAGGAATGGCATTACCGCTTGAACTAAAAAAGATTGATAAACTTGTTGAAGTAAAACGCCCGCAGAATCCCCAGAAACCATATCCGTATAATGATGAAGAAGTAACATTTGAGAATAAATCCGCAAACATTACTCTTGCCGGTTCATTTACATATCCAAAGAGCGAAGGAAAATTTCCTGCAGTAGTTTTAGTTACAGGTTCTGGTCCACAAGATAGGGATGAATCATTAATGAACCACAAACCTTTTTTGGTGATCTCTGATTATCTAACCCGCAATGGAATTGCTGTTTTACGCTATGATGACCGCGGTATTGGAAAGTCGAAAGGTAATTTTGCAGCGGCAACCTCAGAAGATTTTGCAACCGATGCGCTTGCAGCAGTTGAATATCTAAAAACAAGAAAAGAAGTTGATCCTAAAAAAATTGGAATTGCAGGACACAGTGAGGGCGGATTAATTGCACCGATGTGCGCAGTAAATTCAAACGATGTTTCGTTCATTGTAATGTTAGCGGGACCCGGTGTCCCGGGAAAAGATATTTTAATTCTGCAAACGGAATTAATAATGAAAGCCGAAGGGTCGAAAGAAGAAGATATAAAAAAATCAATTGAGGAAAACAAAAGTTATTATAATATAATATCGGAAGAAACTGACAGCACGGTAATGTATAAAAAACTTTTAGCAATGTATGATAAAGATGTAAGTAAACTGACAGACGAAGAGAAAAAGAAACCGGAATACTCAAAAGAAAGTTTTGAACGAGCAGCGAAAACTTTGCTTAGCCCTTGGTTTAGATTTTTTATTAAATATGATCCTCGACCAACGATTGAACAAGTTACGGTTCCTGTTCTGGCTTTGAATGGCGGAAAAGATCTTCAAGTTCCGCCGTTTCAGAATTTACCTAAAATAGAAGAGGCACTTAAAACCGGAGGAAATAAAAATTTTAAAGTCGTTGAACTGCCTGGATTAAATCATTTATTCCAGCCGGCGAAAACAGGCGGTGTAAGTGAGTACGGAATTATTGAAACTACTTTTTCTGAAGATGCTTTGAAAATTATGAAAGACTGGATTTTAGAATTAACTAAGTAATTTCTAACATACCACTAGCGGCAGCGCTTACCCCATCTCCGAGAGGGGACAAGCGCTGTGCAGGGGTGTAGAATTATTGTTTCGGTGTAAATTTTACTACAGCATTTTTAACCGGTTTAACAGTTCTTAAGTATTCATAAATAGCACCAAGATCTTCAACTGTCATTCCGGCATACATAGTCCACGGCATAGCTGAATTAAAATCATTCACAGCAGTTTCCATCGGCGGATATTTTTCCGGATCCATTGATTTAAATCTCTCAACAAACTCATCCTTTGACCACGCGCCTATACCGGAAATTTGTTCGGGAGTTATATTTGCCGAACGAACTACTCCGCCCGGAAATTGAAATTCAAATCCTCCCGCAAAAGATTTTTCAATTATATATTCGCCTTTAACCATTTGTGTATGACAGTCAAAACACGCCGCAGCATTTACAAGATATTTTCCATATTCAGTAGGATTATTTTTATTCGGCTCTGATACAGGCGTATAAGATTTTGGCGGAATTGTTTTTACAATTAAGTTCACGGGAAAATTAAGTGAACTTTCCGGTACATCATTTTTTATCGGTTCAAGAGAACGGATGTATGCAACGATTGAATATAAATCTTCTTTTGTAAGATTATTATAATGGGGATAAGGCATCAAAGGAAATAATGCGCGTCCTTCTTTTGTAACTCCGTTTGTAATTACGCGCATCAACTCTCCGTCTGTATATCTGCTTATTCCGGCAGGGGTAATATTTTTAGCGAAGAGAACTCCGGGAACTCCGGCGGTTGCTTCATCAAATTTATCTCCGCCCCTGCCAAGAGTACCGGGTGTAATTGGCCCGGAAAGTTTAGACCAATCACGAATTGAATGGCAATCCATACAAACAGTAACATGATGAGCCAAGTACTTCCCGCGCTCTAATCTTGCCGGAGTAATCTCAACTTTTTCGTTAGAAGGCGGATCTACTTTTGGGAAAGAAGAATAGAAATAAATTAAAAAAACAATTACTAAAACAAGCACGCCCCCAAATATATATGCAACAATTTTTAGGAATTTCTTCATTGAAACCTTTCTTTTGGTTAGACAATAATAATTTAATTAAAAAAGAGAAAATGTCCACATTTTTTTTGTGATGACTAACGAGTGCGATGTCTTTATATTTTTTACAAGGGGAAATAAAATTAGGCGCTAGTTTTGTTCAGAAACCCGATGTTTGAATAACTCCCACGAGATATAAATATTTTGAATAAACACGTAGAAGACCGGACCCAGCACAGCAAGCGGATTAATAAATGTAAGTGAGATCCAAATTGTAAAGGCGTTATTTTTTTGTCCTAATGATTGGCTCGCTTCGGAAGAATATTCTTTGCCACCGATAAACCAACCTAGAGTAAAGAATAAAATACACAAAGCAGCAGAAATAGCTGCAATTAGAAAAACAATTTCTAATCCGTTGGTTAGTTCCGATCTTATATAGTAAGAAGCTTCGGAAGTTGCTATATAAATGTTTATTACCAAGATGTAGAAAGAGGAATCTTTCCAGTTAATCAATCGC
The DNA here is from genome assembly GCA_012026935.1 of Melioribacter sp. Lineage (GTDB taxonomy): Bacteria > Bacteroidota > Ignavibacteria > Ignavibacteriales > Melioribacteraceae > Fen-1258. The sequence continues at coordinate 67,262 of VEPI01000062.1, forward strand.
AGCCAAATTTTTGGCAAAATAAATTTTATTAACTGAGCAATAACCAAGGGAATGGATAGCGTTGTAATTACGGGAAGCAAAACTTTTTCAATAGAAATATCGGAACTGCTGTTCATTATTAGCGGCATAAGAAACGGAAGCAGAAGTGCAATTGAGATGTTATTCAACAAAAGCGAAAATGTAACAAACTCAACCTTTTCTTTCTTTAGACTTATTATTACCGGTGCGGCTATAGCCGTAGGAGCGATAGCAGTTACGAAAGCAGTTTCTGCAAGTATTTGATTAAACGGTCTTAAAATAAAATAGATAAAGATCGAAATAAATATTATAGTACCGAGAATAACGAAATGACTTTTTCTTATAATGTTCTTATCAATTTTCACTTCAAGGAACGAAAAGAAGAGCATCAGCATTAAAAAGTATCGGATTAAAAATGTGTATTCATGTCCGTAAGGAAAGAATACGCCAAGCGCAATTGCAAAAAGAAGAAAAAGAGTTTTCATTATCTATAATATTGTTTGCGTAAACTTAGTAAGTGCAAGATTCCGTTACAAACCGATATCAATTTGTTAAAAACTGTTAACAAAAATTAACAGAGAAAGTTGAAATCTTATTATTATTTTAACGCCCAAAATCGAATAACAACCAAACTATGAGTACAAGCGTTATGAACAGTAGAATGATAAAAAGAATTTCAGTGACTGGATTTATCCTGGTGGTTTTAGGGTTATTAATTATTCCGAGATACTGCTCAAAGAAAGAACTTCAGACAAGCGAGGGCGTGCGCGGCGGGGTTATACCCGTTACTGTTGAAATCGTAAAACGGGCAACGATGGAAAACAATCTTCAAGTTGCCGGCTCAGTCATAGGCAATGAAGAAATAGATTTACGCACGGAGATTTCAGGTAAAGTTATTCTAATCGGATTTAAAGAAGGCGCAAGAGTAAAAAAAGGCGATCTTCTTTTAAAAGTAAATGATGCGGATCTTCAAGCACAATTGCAAAAAGCAGAACTAATAAAAAAACTTGCAGAAGATAAAGAGCGCAGGCAAAAATCTTTGTTTGATAAAAAAAATATAAGTCAGGAAGCATATGAAATCGCATTGAATGATTTGAACACCGCAAAAGCGGATATTGAAAACATCAAAGCACAAATTGCCAAAACAGAAATACGCGCACCGTTCGATGGCAAAGTGGGGCTGCGCTATGTAAGCGAAGGCGGATACGTTACGCCATCATTAAAAATTGCTACACTTCAAAATGATAATCCGGTTAAAATAGATTTTTCAATTCCCCAGAGATACGCAACATCAATTACTGCCGGGAATACAATAACAATAAAAACATCATCCGGAAAACAATACAAAGCAAAAATATACGCACTCGAACCGAAGGTTGACCCCGTTACAAGAGCATTGCAAATGAGAGCCATATGCGCTAATGATCACGGAGATATTTTCCCGGGATCTTATGTAACCGTGAATCTTTCTTTGAACGAAACAAAAGATGCCATTACTGTTCCTACTCAAGCGCTTGCATTGGATATTACAGGCGAGCGGGTTTTCATTTATAAGAACGGAATTGCAATAGCTAAAAAAATTGAAAGCGGAATTAGGACAGAAGACGAAATTCAAATTGTTAACGGACTTACACCGGGGGACACCGTAATCACTTCCGGGATTATGCAGCTGAGAAATAGAGCAAAAGTTAAAATTACTTCTATTGACAACAAATAAATTTTGAGAAGAAAAAACAATGAGTCTTTCATCATTAAGTATTCACCGCCCGGTTTTATCAATTGTAATGTCATTGACAATTATTCTTCTCGGAGTAATTGGATTTACCTATTTAGGTGTTAGGGAATTTCCAAGTATTGATCCGCCGATAATTACTGTCGGTGTTTCATATACAGGGGCTAATGCAGACATCATCGAATCACAAATAACTGAACCGCTCGAAGAAAATATTAACGGCATTGCCGGTATTCGCTCCATCACTTCGGTCAGCAGGGACGGCAGAAGCCAAATTACAGTTGAGTTTAATGTTGATGTTAATCTAGAAGACGCCGCTAACGATGTGCGCGATAGAGTTTCCCGCGCTGTTTCTAATTTACCGCCGGATGCAGACCCCCCGGTTGTTACAAAAACTGATGCGGACGCAAATCCAATTATGTTTATAACATTAAAAAGCGAATCAAAAAATTTATTGGAACTCTCAGATATCGCCTCAAATATTTTTAAAGAAAGATTGCAAACAATCCCAGGTGTTAGTCAAGTATCAATTTTCGGCGAGAAAAGATATTCGATGCGTCTTTGGCTTGATCCTTATAAAATGGCTTCGTTCAGGGTAACCCCGCAAGATGTCCGTGCTGCACTAAGCAGCGAAAATGTTGAACTACCTTCCGGCAGAATTGAAGGTGCAAATACTGAATTGACAATTCGCACCAGGGGAAGAATGATGACGCCGAAAGAGTTTAACGATTTAATTATTCGCGAGGACCGCGGGCAATATGTTCGGCTTTCGGATATTGGTTATGCCGTACTAGGGCCGGAAAACGAATATTCAATTATTAAGATCAACGGAATTCCGATGGTAAGCGTTGTACTTCTTCCGCAACCAGGATCAAACCACATAGAAATAGCAGATGAATGCTACAAAAGATTAGAGCAAATCAAAAAAGATATTTCTTCCGATGTTGTAAGTGAAATTAGATTAGACGGAACAAAATATATTAGAAGATCAATCAGCGAAGTTGAAGAAACAATTATTGTAGCTTTCGTTCTTGTGATCTTAATTATCTTTTTATTCTTACGGGATTGGCGCACAACAATAATTCCAATTCTTGCAATTCCCATTTCTCTTATCGGCGCATTCTTTATAATGTACTTTTCAAACTTTACTATAAACGTGTTAACTCTTCTCGGAATCGTCCTAGCTATCGGGTTAGTGGTTGACGATGCAATTGTTGTGCTTGAAAATATTTACAAGAAAATAGAAGACGGAATGGATCCCGTTGAAGCGGGAATGAAAGGTTCTGCAGAAATTTTCTTTGCGATCATTTCAACAACGGTAGCGTTGGCGGTTGTGTTTTTGCCAATCATTTTTTTACAGGGTTTAACCGGGAGATTATTTAGAGAATTCGGAGTAGTAATTGCAGGCTCTGTTATTATATCGGCATTTGTCGCATTAACCTTAACACCCATGCTAAGTACAAGAATAATAAAACGAAAAGCTCACCACAGCAGATTTTATAAATTAACGGAACCGTTCTTTGTAAAATTTATTTCTTCCTATGAAAAAATTCTTTCTTCATTTCTAAAAAGAAGATGGCTTGGGTTTGTTGTGATGGGAATTGCAATTTTAATAGTTGCATTGATCTTGCCGTTTGTACCGTCTGAACTCGCCCCGATCGAAGACAGAAATGAAATACGCGTCAATACTACAACGCCCGAAGGTTCAAGCTACAACTTCACATATAATTTTATGGAAAAACTTAATCAGTCAATTGACGAGGAAGTTCCTGAAATGGAATCTGTAATAATGGGTGTTGCTGTCGGCGGCGGCGGCGCGAACAATACGGGATTTATTAGAATATCTTTGGTGGAACCCGATAAACGCACACGCACTCAGCAAAAAATCTATGAGGATTTATCAAAGAAGGTAAATAAATTAAGCGATGGAAGAACATTTGTAGTTCAATCACAGACAATAGGAACACAGCGCGGCGGCGGGTTGCCCGTGCAATATGTTGTTCAATCACCAACGATAGAAAAACTCCGTGACATTATTCCTAAATTTTTAGAGGAGGCAAGAAAAGAAGCAACATTTGCTCAAGTTGACGTGAATTTAAAATTCAGCAAACCGGAATTGGTTTTGGAAATAGACCGGTCAAAAGCGCGCGAACTTGGAGTTGCAGTTGTTGATATTGCACAAACATTACAGCTTGCCATTAGCGGGCAACGGTACGGATTTTTTATTATGAACGGAAAACAATATCAGATCATTGGACAACTCACGAAAGAATACCGGAGTAAACCGGTAGATTTACAATCGCTTTATGTTAAATCACGCACCGGAGAATTGGTACAGCTGGATAATTTTATCACCGTTAAAACTCAAAGCACTCCTCCGCAGCTTTACAGATTTAACAGATATGTTGCAGCAACATTTTCCGCAAGTTTAGCTCCGGAAAAAACAATTGGCGATGGAATCTCTGCAATGGATGCGATTGCTTCTAAGGTTTTAGATAAATCTTTCTCGACTGCATTAACCGGTGCATCAAAAGATTTTGTTGAAAGTTCATCGAGTCTTCTATTTACTTTTATGCTTGCATTAACGCTGCTTTATTTAATTCTTGCCGCACAGTTCGAAAGTTTCCGAGATCCTTTCATTATAATGTTTACCGTTCCGTTAGCTATTGCCGGTGCGATATTATCGCTCTTCGTTTTCGGATTAACAATGAATATCTTTAGTGAAATTGGGTTGGTTATGTTGATAGGATTAGTAACTAAAAACGGAATTTTAATTGTTGAGTTTGCAAATCAAAAGAAAGCGCAAGGGCTTCCAATTATGGAAGCAGTAAGACAAGCGGCAGTTCTTCGTTTCCGCCCAATCTTGATGACAAGTCTGGCAACTATTTTAGGAACACTTCCAATTGCTCTTGCATTAGGTGCCGGTTCTGAAAGCCGCGTATCAATGGGCATAGCTGTTATTGGCGGATTGGCGTTCTCGACAATACTAACATTATTTGTTATTCCGGCAATCTATACTTATTTCTCCGAGAAATCGAAGAGTGTTTCAAACGTTACGGAAGCTAAATAGATAAAATTTTAGTAATTGTGTTCCAGTTTCTTGTAGTTACATCTTTGCCGAATTCTTTATCAATAAAATTCATCGCATCAACGGAACGGGCATCTTTAGCTAACAGCACACTGAAAAGAGCAATATCGGTTACTTTTAGAATCCGGAATAATTTATCGGGTGACACATATGGAGCTTTAAATGTGCTCTTCGGTTTATGAGAAAGAAAAGTTATGTAAAAGCGAGTTTCCTTAGTTGCTTTTATTCCATCGAACGGATGTGAATCAACAAGTTTTTTAATATCCAGCATACTATAGACAAGTGTTTTAATTTCAAATCCAAAAATTCCATGCAGCTTCTTCTCTATTGTTTCTTTAATTAAGGCCGGCTTTTTCTCTTGCGAATCGAAAATCACATTACCGGTTGCAAGTATTGTCTGCACATTGCTGAAGCCGGTTTTCTCCATTATATTTTTTAGTTCTGCCATCGGCACTTTTTTATTCCCGCCAACATTTATTCCGCGCAGAAATGCAATATATCTTATCATGCTATTCTAATAAAATGGGTTATTAAGTTGATTATAGTTAAATCTAAATTATTTATTTACATCTCTCCAAAGCTTTGATTGATGCACCGATAATAATTCCGACAAACAACATTCCCACGATAGCTAAAACTATGGCGGTAACTCTCCCGAGAGTTCCGCTTGGCGTCATATCGCCGTAACCGATAGTAAATGAAGTAGTAAAAGCCGTGTAGAGACAATCGCCGAAAGAACCGTTACTATTTGTTAATCCCTCAATATGAAAAACGAACGCCCCGCCGCATATTAATATTAGATAAAATATAAGAATATTCCATGCTGCAGAAAGAAGCGAAAAAAATTCTTTTGGAAATGATCTTTTCATTTTTGCACCCACTTTAATTTATAAAACAGATTTAATATTTACATCGCAGCAAATAGCTGCAGGAACAAAAGTCTGAATTCAACAGTGAGTTATAAAACATTAATCTATACCCGGGACTTGTCTCTATCAGAAAGTGAACTAAGTAATCCGCCAATGATAAGAGTTGCAGCCACACCTACAAACGTAAACCATGTCCATGCAACAAGTTTTAAGGAAATGACAACTATCATTATGAAAATACCTGCAACAAATCCGGCAAGAGCATCTTCCTGCTTTGCCTTTTTTACAAGTATGCCGAGAAGGAACGTTCCCAATAATCCGCCGTAAGTAAATGAAGCGATGCTTAATGCCAGTTCAACCACGGCTTGCGATGTGTTCATGAAAAATAATGCCGTGCCCACAAGCAACACTGCCCACATTACACTGAACATACGGCTTATCTTTAACTGTGTGCTTTCGTTTTTCTGATTTCCGAAAAACGGAATGTATAAATCCATCATTGTTGATGAAGAGAGTGAGCTGATCGAGCCCGCAAGAGTTGATAATGCTGCAGCGAACAAACCGGCGATTATTATTCCGAATACTCCCGGCGGAAGTACATCAATAATAAACTTAGGAAAAACTGTATCCGACTTTACGTTCATTACTCCGTAATAAGCATAAAGCATAACGCCGAGCACTAAAAATATTGCGAACTGAATTATTACAATAACACCGCTGCCTATTATAGCTTTCCGGCTGTCCTTCAGATTTTTTGTGGCGAGCAAACGCTGCACAATTAATTGATCTGTTCCGTGTGAAGCCATCGAAAGAAACGCACCACCGAACAGTCCGCCTATCAAAGTATAGGGCTGACTAAAAAATCCAGCAAAGCCTTTGTCGAATCCCAAATTAAAAACAGAAAGCTTTCCGCTTTCCGATGCCGCACTTACAACTGTACCCCATCCTCCCGGAATAAGATTGAGCAGAAAAATTCCGGCCAAGATGGCCCCGCCCAAATATGTAAACATTTGTATTACATCAACCCAGATTATTCCCTTAACTCCACCCGTGTAAGTATAGACAAGCGCAACAAGCGCCATTATCATGATTGCTTCAGGATAGCTGATGTTTATCATTAACTTTAGCGGAATAGCAGTCGCGAAAAGTCTTACGCCATCGGCGGCAATTCTTGTAAAGAGAAATACAATGGATGCGAACGAACGTGTTTTCCCGCCGAACCTAAATTCTAGAAAAGTATATGCGGTTTTCAGATCACCCTTGCTGTATGCAGGAAGGAATACAAACGCAACTATTATTCTACCCAACAAGTATCCGAATGTAACCTGTAGAAAATTTAGGTTTGTAAGATATGCCAATCCCGGAATGGAAATAAAAGTGAGTGTGCTCGTTTCAGCCGCGACGATTGAAAAACAAACAGCCCACCAGGGAACTGCTTTGGATCCAAGAAAATAATCTTTAACTGATCTTTGCTTCCCCCCGGAGATGATACCGAAGACGGCAATTCCTATAAGGTAAACCGCAATGATTATGTAATCAATTAAACTGCCTTTCATCGGCGGTACTTATTCCTATTCTAATTTTTGCAGAACAAATTATCTTTCAACTTTGCCCTTCATTTGTAGGAGCGGGAGCTTTCATAATTTTATTACATACATTAGCCCCTACAACCATTACTAATCCAAGAGGTAATCCCAATATTCCGCCAATTAGCCAGCAAATTCTTCCGGCTGAAAAATTGTTGATGATTATTAGCAAGCTACCGATACCGAATAATAATCCACAGGTCACTACAGAAAAAGTAAGTATCCCGGACGACACTTCCGACGATAAAATAAAATAAAAGAGTGAGAAGGCGAAACCAACTATAACCCAGATCTTTACAGTCTGCGGCAGGTTTGAAAAACCGGATTCCATAATTTTCCTCCTTTCTTATTAATGTATGACAATTAACCACACGGGAAAATTTATAATAAACATAATGTGTTTCGTTTAACAAACTGCCCGGAAATTATCCCGCCAACAAACAGACAGCAATACTTTGTCGTTGTGTCGGGTTACTTTTTCTTCTTCAGTTTTGTTTTTGCCCTTTCTAAATTTTGTTTCGCCTTATATGTTACTAATTTTTTTATCAAACTTACAGGTATAGCTCTCTTTAATTATAAGCTGGTACTCAATAACGTCACGACAAATATTCGGGTACTATCGCCTCACCCCGCTTTACTTGCTCAATCACCTTCTCACTAATTTTGCGGTTATCTTTTCTGATCAGTTCAACCAGACGAATTATACGGCCGGCTTCCGACCGACTATCGTACTTAGCGCTCCATAATACCATTTCAAAAAGTAAAGGAATAAGATCCAGCCCCTTTTCAGTAAGGGAATAGATGTCTTTTCTTCCATCCGTTTCATGCCCCTCGCGCTGAAGAATGCCGTTCTCAATAAGGTGATCTAAACGAGAAGCCAGAATGTTGGTAGCAAAACCCTCTTCCGATTTGAGGAATTCTCCGTAGGTCCGCTTCCCCCGAAACACAATGTCTCGAAGAATCAACAGTGCCCAGCGGTCACCAAAAGCTTCAAGACCATAATTTACAGGGCAGTGTGATCGAAGCTTATTCGTTCTTTTTTTCATAACAGAGACCTTGATTTATAATTCACTTGCATATTGCAAGTAACAACACTATATTTTCTTGTA
>VEPI01000176.1 GCA_012026935.1 Melioribacter sp.
TGTCAATTTACGTTGAGACGATGCGACTTGTCCCGACCTGGCGGGATGTATCGTCCCGGTTTTAAATCCAAATATTTGTAGAGACGCAGAGCCATGCGTCTCTACGTTAACTATCACTGAAACGATCCGGCTGATCGTCTCTTCAAATAAGAAATAACCAGTCATAATATAATTTCAAACCGGCCGTCTTTAATTTCTACTTTGCCAACATCTTTCCAAACATTATTTTCAAGAATAGACATTTTGCTTAGAGCACTAAAGCGGCCATTTATTGAAATCTGACCACGGTCAAACACGACGCTATTAATTTCAAAATTAAATTCCCACAAAGGTCCGGTGCCGGCTGTATATGGTTTTCCTCCTCTAGAGAATCTATATGAGTTTGTAGGTTTGTCTTCGTCATAAAAAATCATAAATTTTTTTTCAACTTGCGAAGTGTTGTCCTTAGAATATATTTCAAGCCGCGTCTTAGTTATATCAATATCAACTTTGTTATTCTCTACCAAAAAGGATTTAAATGAAAATTCAAAATTCACTACCTGAGACCTTACGAATTGATCACTTTTTTCGGCTTTAACACTTAATCGTATTCCATCCTGTTTATCGAGAGAAATAGATCTAATGGGTAGTTGAAGTATTGCCTCATCAAAAAATAAACTGACTTTACCCTTACTGTTGCTTTGTGCCGCTAACAAGGTTGATAAAAACATGCTAATGAATAATAACTTTTTCATTGAAGTTCCTTTTTATTTATTGCTGATGGCGATGCTCTCGTCAATATATTTTTCATAATCAGGATAACCATATATATCGTACTGCTCTCCGGCTCTAGTGAAATTTGCAGTCCAATTTTCTTTAGGTAAATCAATCCGTAATCCTTTATTGAATGGAATAACTATCCGCTTTTTTATCGGTGTCCATCTCGGCATTCCGTCTCCAAGATTTAATTTTGTGTATTGGACGAATAAATCAGCAATTACTCCATCGTCAGATTTAGAAATTGGCACCAATAAGATAGTATAGCTCGACATGAATATTTTTTTTCTAGTTTTATATTTTTCAAACGTTTCCATCTTTTTAGAATTCAATAATTCAAACGGTAATGTAATTCGTGCAAGATAAATTGGCCTTATGAAACTGAATTTATCAAAATCCTGTGTACTAGAATCTGTTCTTTCTTTTTGAATAATAAAATACCTTTGAAGAGATGGCTGACTTATGTATGCTAAAAATTGGTAACCGCTGGGTGAGTAGGTGGATCTTGCTTCTCTTTTTGTAAAATCTATTCCAAAATTAAGATTAGCATCATTCAACTGTGATTCGTTCAATGATTTAGATAATTCTGTAAAAAGATCATCACTGATTTCTGCTGGCAATGGGCTCATATCCGCTCGGTAGTAATCAAACCAAATTTTGAATTCATACCCTTCGAATAAATTAGAAAGAAATTCTAATTTTATTTCCCTTCGTAAAGGAAGAACAAAATGTCTATAAAACAGTTTAGTGTTTATGTCAAACTCGTTCTTACTAAAATTTAGAGTGTCTTTTCTCGTTTGTATTACATATTTGAAAAAAATATTTATTGAATCATCTTTAGCATCCATAACAACGGGAGAGATTTTGAAAGAAACTACTTTTATAAAATCGCTGCCGTTATTCAATCCCTCAACACCAATATTTGCAAATTTGTTTTTAACCCATTCTTTTTTTAGCTGGTCCGCCGCCCAACCAAACATTTCGGATTTAATGAATGAAAATCCTCCTTCTTGTAATTTCCCGCTTGGGACAATTTCAAAAGGATCATTAAGAGAAAAGTAACCTTCAAAAGATTTGTCCGATTCACAAAGTCCCGTAAGTATTTTTTGCTGCTTCTGATTAGCCGAACATGCACTAAATTTCATTTCGATAACTGGATTAGACTGGGCATTAAGATTTATATTGTTAAGAATAAGGCATAATACAAAAATCTTTTTCATTTCAATTACCTATCATTTGAGGTGTTAGAAAATCATCTTTTGTAATTTTAGCAGTTAGCATATCATCGAGTAACTTATTTAACCTTTCTGATTTCCTTCCTGTTGACAGAGAAGCAATTGGGAATTTAGCTTTTTCTGATTCGGAAGACTTATTTCTTGTTATTGATTGGCGAGAGGAGATTTGAAATTGTTTTTCATTTTGCAAAACATCTTCTCTTTTCGCTTGAGAGAATAATGAGTATTGTTTCTGCAAACCTATATACTTTGTATACAAAGCACTATAAAGATTTTCAGTTTTGTTTCTATCGCTTTGGCTCCATACCAGCAGCAGCGCCAGCACAATTGATGCTGCCAAAGAAAAATAAAACATCGTTCTATATTTACTCGATGACTCTTGTAAATTTTTTATTTGTGGTTGAGGAATTTGTACTTGTGACAAATTTGTAGTGATGTTTGAGTAGTGATCTGAAGTGTTTTTCTTAATCTGCATAAAGTCCGAAAGAACCCGTCTTGCTTTTTCATCTTCGGAAAGTACTGTAAATAGTTCTCTCTGCTCAGTATCGCTTAATTCTTGATCAATGAATTGACTGATCTGTAATTCAATGTCTTTCATTTATCGCCTTTCATTATTTCTCTTAATTGTTGTCTTGCTCTGAACAATTTAATTTTTACATTCTCTAACGATTGTTCCGTTAGCTCCGCAATCTCTTTATAAGAATAACCGCCGTATTCTTTCAAGAACAATAGTTCATTTTGTTCGCTGTTTAAACATATCAATGCATCTTTCAAAGTAATTTCAGAATCATATTTCGGTTCGTAAGTGTTTTCTAAAATATCTTCATCAATTCTTATGTTGCTTCTTTCAGTTCGTTTTAGTTTTGAGTAACAATAATTTCTTGCAACTACCAGCAGCCATGTTTTCTGGCTCGCATCACCGCGGAAAGAAATTTCATTTTCTACATACTTAACAAATGTTTCCTGAACCGCATCTTTTGCATCGTCTTCATCTTTTAAAATGCTGAGTGAGTATCTGTAAATATCCATGGAATATCTTTCGTACAATTCCGTGAATGGAATTATTTCCCGCTTATGATTCAGAATTACTTTTTCCATCAGCTTTACAAATAGACTTTTGAGTTGGTAAAAAGTTACAAGCTAATTATAATTATCCCGTCTTATGTAAGTTTTTGATTGGTTAATGTAAAGACGCGATGTCCCGACCTGGCGGGATGTATCGTCCCGGTTTTCAATCCAAATATTTGTAGAGACGCAGAGCCCTGCGTCTCTACGTTAATTATTACTGAGACGATCCGGCGGATCGTCTCTACAAATAAATAATCAATTATTTACTTGTTCTATATTTTTCAATCATTCCTTGAATAACTTTCATGTAAGTTTTGTCTTTACAAATTGCCAATGCTTTTTTAAAATCATTCATACCTTCTTTTTTCATTCCAAGATTAATTTTTTGCATACCGAGTCCAACCCAATAGTCACTATTTCCCGGTGCGATCTTAACAAGCAAAGCATAATCATGCATTGCTCCTTTGTAGTCCTTCGTTCCGTTTCTATAACTAACTCTGCGCAATAAAGCGCTTTGATCGGTTGAGTCAACCGAAATAATTCTTGAGAGCATTTCAATTATTTGACTACGCGAGTTTTCTCCATCATCTGCATACATTGCTTGGTGCATTGTTTTCGTGTTCCTTGGGTTAATCTGAAGTGCCCTGTGAAAAAAATATTCTGATCTGTATCTATTTTCAAAGTAATCTATATAATTCTGAGTTGAATAATCTCTAAACCCCCAGATGTAACTTTGTCCAAGCATTATAAATGCATTTTCAAAATTTTTATTTAATCTGGTGGCTATAAAAAAATCGTTTACAGCTTCTTTATACATTTTAAGGAAATGATACCAATACCCTCTTCCGAAGTATAAATTTGCATTGCCTGGATTTTTATTTATCGCAGTTGTAAAGACAGAAATTTCATCTGATATTTCTAACAGTTTTTTCTTCCGGTCTTGATAAACTTTTAACAGATCTCTATAAGAGTTCTGTGTGGTCATGGGAGTTATAAGAAGATTATAAAGTGATGGATCAACAACTGTTATTCTATTTATATCATTCCAAAACTCATCAAGATTGCAATCTATGCAAAGATTTGCGCTGGCAAGTTTGAAATAAGCTTTAAGATTTTTCGGCTCGTTTTTTATTACATCAGAAAATATATTAGAAGCATCTTTAAAATCGGCGTTTTCAAATTTTGTATCACCCTCATCTAACATGACTTCTGTTTTAGATTTAGAACTGCATCCATTAAAAGCCAACATTAAGCATGAAAGAGAAATTGCTATCACAAGAGCTTTCCGTATGTCTTTCATTTTTGTCCTCCAGCATGTTTCTGGTTGCTGTTCATTCTTAATACATTGTTCATCTTTATTTTTCCCTCAATCCCAAAATCAGTATTGTTCTCAATGGCTCCGTTCACTTCTCCGCCGTCGAGCGTTAATAGTAAATTGCTGTAATCATAGAGATGAATCGTTGCGTTTTTCGTTTTATCAAGTATTACCATGGATTTATCTTTTTCCATTATTTGTGCATCTATAAGCTTGCAATACTTTATTCTTACAACCGAAGAATCATATGCGGAAACGTCAAGCGTATCACCTGTAAACTCTTCTGAAGATATTACTACACCGCCGCTTGCTTTTATTGTTTTTAAGTTTTTAATAAAGAAATAAACTCTTATATATTCAGAATATTTTGACAAATCTATTTTCGAATGAACTGAAAACTTATTCCCTTGCTGCTCAACCGACAGATAATGGTTTATCAAGTTGTCCGGTCCCTCTATAGTTACTCTGGATGTATCTCTTTGTTTGAAATTGACTATGAATCTTCCTCTCAATTCAAACTCACTTAAGTTATTGTCGATAATTGGAATTTTTATATATGTATATGTAGTTTTCTTGTCAAATGGATTTGGCAGCAACTCAACTTTACTGTCGAAAACTATTTTGTATGCAGTTACTGATAAAACAAGTAAGATCAAAAACACTAAGAGAATTTTGTTGGTTAGTTTCATATTCCCATCACTTG
>VEPI01000049.1 GCA_012026935.1 Melioribacter sp.
AGGAGAGATAATCAGAGGTTAATAAATTTATGATTGTTGATTTATGATTTACGAATATTCGTTCCATTATCAATTATACTTTTTCCATAATTATTTTATTATTCCTCATCTTTAGTAATATATCTTTGAACCAAATTTAATAAAACATCCTTCGTAAACGGTTTTCCTAAGTAATTGTCAAAACCTTCATCGAGAAATCGTTCCTTATCACCGAACATAACATAAGCAGTAACTGCTATAATTGGTACACCGATATATCCAGGCACTTTTCTTATTTGATGCATTGCCTCAACACCGTCAATACCAGCACCAAGGTTTATATCCATAAGAATAATATCGAAGTGCTCCTTGGATGCAATTGTAACTCCCGATATACCATCTTCAGCTTCTATTAATCTTACGTACCCTGTTAAACAGTGCTTTATAAACAAACGATTCGAGTAGTTATCGTCAACAAGTAATACTTTTTGTAACCCTTTTTCTTTTGCGGTAGGTGGTTCAACTATTGTGGTTGATAACTTTTCTTCTATTTGATGATGTATTTGATTCTTATCTGGAATTGCCTGCAGCCAAATGGAAAACACGGATCCTTTTGCAACCTCACTTTCAACTTGTATATGGCCCTTCATCAACTCAACAATTCTTTTTGCAATCGTTAATCCTAGCCCTGTTCCTTCGTGACTTCTGCTATGACCTTCACTTGCTTGTCGAAATTCTTGAAAGATATTTTGAATATTTTCTTTTGGTATTCCAACTCCCGTATCAATTACTTTTATTATTGCCCAATCAATGTTTTGCTTTTTTTCATGATGAAGTGAAACAAAAACGCCACCTTCTTTCGTAAATTTGATTCCATTGCTGACCAAATGGTAGAGAGCTTTACCAAATAGCTCACTGTCAATATGAGCAGTAAGGTAAGTATCACTAAGTTCTGTTGTAAGAAATAACCGCTTAGACTGGGCAATGGGTAAGAGCGATTTTACTCTTGTTTGAATCTCGTCAGCAAGGTTGTATGACTGTAATTTTACAAACGAATTTGCTGTTTCAAGTTTTGAGATTTCTAAGATTCCACTTAGAGTGTTGTTTAATCTTTGTCCACCTTCAATAATGTTATTTACAAATTCCAAATGTTCATGGTTTTCTAATTCTTGCTGAAGCAATTCCGCAAAACCAAGTACCGAGATCAATGGTGTGCGCAATTCGTGGCTCATATTAGAAAGGAAACTATTTTTAACTTTATTCATCTCTTCGGCTTTTTCTTTTGCTGCAATAAGTTCATCAATCATTTTTTTCTTTTCTGTGATATCACGTATAATGGCCAGTATAAATAAATTGTTATTAATTTCTACAGGTTCAAGCATAATTTCAGTCGGGAACTCGCTGCCGTCCTTTCGCAATGCGAAAAGTTCTTTGCCATCTCCCATAGCTCGACCTTGAGGATTTGATAAATACCCATTCCGTAGGTCTAAGTGACTTTCCTTAAAACGTTTGGGGATTAAATCTTCCACAGTACAGCTAAGTATCTCGTCCAGAGTGTAATTAAAAATCTTTGTTGTATTATTGTTGCAGAAGATAATTCGTCCTTCGGTATTGACAACAAGCACTGCGTCAGGTAAGGAACTTATCAATTTCCTAAATTTAGCTTCGCTTTGGCGTAAGATCTCTTCTACCTGTTTACGCTCAGTTATATTACGTATTACCCCCTGCACACCAACAACTTTACCGTTTTCCTGAATTGAAGTTGATGTCAGCTCAAGCCAAACAGTAAGTCCATCTGGGTGCTGAATTTCAACTTCAAAACTATCAGCTGACTTTTTATTTTTAATATAATTTTGATATCTATGTGTAATCTCAGCAACTTTATCTTTAGGAATAAACTCGGAAATATTATGATTAATTATTTCTTCCGATTTGCTAAACCCCAGCATTTTTGCCAATGCATTATTGGAAAAAGTAAGGGCACCTTGCTCGTCCGTTATATAAAATCCATCACTTACTTCATTAACAAGCCTGCGGTATTTTTCTTCGCTTGCTTTTAATTCATTTACAGCTTGAATATGTGCTCGTTCAATTTTTGATTCATGTATTACTCTTTGTATTGCAGGTGCTAGTTTGTTTAGATTTTCCTTAAGAACATAATCTCTAGCACCATATCGAAGAGCTTCAATTGCCCTTTCTTCGCCAATTGTACCGGAAATAAAAATAAAAGGGATTTGCGGTTTTTGTTCTCTTGCATATTTGAGAGCACTTAATCCATCATAATCAGGTAATGAATTATCAGAGAGTATAATATCATAATCATTTTGGTGAATTGTAGAAAAATATTCTTTTTTGCAGGATGCTCTCGTAATGCTGCATTCAATTCCTTCTTCTTGTAATTTATTTTCGATGATCTCAGCATCTAGATCATTATCTTCCAAATGGAGAATCCTAATTTGATTTTTCATAGAATATCCCACCAATTTCTTTGTCATATTTTTAATTACTCGACTGTTTCATTAATAATAGCCCAAAATAAACCAAGATTCTTTACAGCATCAATAAACTCTTGAAAATCTACCGGTTTTACTACATAGGCGTTAACTCCAAGTTTGTAACTTTCAACTAAATCCCTCTCTTCTTTTGAAGAAGTAAGCATCACGACGGGAATTAATTTCAATTTTTCATCCGACTTAATTTTACGTAGAACTTCAATTCCATCTACCTTGGGCATTTTGATATCTAATAATATTGCTGCAAGTGTTCCATTATCACTACCAGAATATTTCCCTTTGTTATAAAGGTAATCCAATGCTTCTTCGCCATCATTGACACAAATCACTTCGTTTGCAAGGTTATGTTCTGCTAGAGCAATTAATGTCAATTCCCTATCTTTTGGATTATCCTCAGCATATAAAATTTTTTTTACATTTTTCATTTTTGACCTCTAATCTATTTAAAATGAATTATGATCTATTGCTATTTGGTCTTTAACCAACTCAATTTTTGGTAATGAGAAATAGAAAGTAGCTCCTTTTCCTTCTTCTCCTTCTGCCCATGTTTTACCTCCGTGCTTGTGAATAATTCTCCTTACAGTCGCTAGTCCAATTCCTGTGCCTTCATACTCTTGACTGCTATGAAGTCTTTGAAACACACCAAATAATTTATCAACATACTTCATATTGAATCCTGTTCCATTATCTTTCACATAAATAACAACTTCATTTCCATCCGGATGTGAATAACCAACTTCAATAATTGGGTTTGTTACTTTAGAAGAATATTTGACAGCATTATTTAATAGATTAACCATTGTTATCTTGAGGAGATTGATATCTGCGTTGACTATTGGTAATTTATTTATTTTCCACATAAGATTTTTGTTTGTAATTGATTCCTTCATTTCTACTATAATTTGATTCAACAATTCATTTACATCAATCTTTGAATATTTAAGTGAAGATCGCCCCGTACGGGAAAAATTGAGAAGATCATCAATTAACAACCCCATTTGCTTAGTAGAATCTGAAATAATATTTAAGTATCGGTTACCATTTTCACCTAATTGTAAATTAGAATTTTTTTGAAGCAATTCTGCAAAGCCACTAATATGACGTAGTGGTGCTCTCAGATCGTGTGACACTGAATAGGAAAATGCTTCTAATTCTTTATTTGCTGATTCAAGTTGTTCAGTACGTTCAATTACTTTTAGTTCGAGTTCTTCGTTCAATTTCTTAATTTCTTCTTCAGAGTGTTTACGTTCTGTTATATCATAAGAGAGAATAAAAACACCTTCCGGAACAGGCTGAATACTCAATTCAAACCAACCTTTCTTACCGTCTGGAAAAATAAACTCGTTTTCCATATGGTGAGTAATTCTTTTTTCAATACAACGTCTTATTACAGCAAATACCTCAGTGCTTTCTATACCTGGCCACATATCCATGTACTTCTTGCCCAATAATTCTTCTTTAGGTCTTCGATTATGTCTGTCTGCAGCATCATTGAGATAGATATAACGCCAGTCAACTCCAATAATCTGACAACCCTCCAACATATTATCGAGCGTCGAACGAAATCTATCCTCGCTTTTTTTTAGTACTTCATTGGCTTTTTCAAGTTCTTCAGTCCGTTTAAAAACACGTTGTTCAAGTTCTTTATTAATTTTTTGAATTTCTTTTTCTGCTGTTTGCGTACGTACAATTTCCTTTTTCAATTCAAGGTTTACATTTTCAAGTTTTTGGTTAACCTGCTTCACCTTTTCACGTCCACGAATCATTGCCTCAGCAATAACTGAGATCATTGTACAGGTTACAATAAAAATTGCCATACTCAACCAGTCTCCAAAATCCTTGATGAACGGTTGACTGACAAATATTGGCCATAAAAACAACACGATAAGAGAAGAAAGTAATGTAGCAATTAGACCGGATGCAAGACCACCATAAATTGCAACCAAAATAACCGATGGGTAAAAAGTAACCCACACTGTTCGTGATCCAAGAGATTGAAGTGGCCACAACCGTAAAGCTGCGGCGATAGCAATGATAATTACAGCAACAGCATAAGGTTGCCAGGCATTGTGAAGCCTATTCTGGGATCTCATCCTGTTCCTTTCCAATCTGTAGAAAGAAATGACAAAAAACTTATTTCAATTAGAATAAAAATGTTAAAAGCAAAAATTCGACAGTGTTATATTTCATTAATATTTTTCGTACACGATAATAATTTGTTATCAAAGTATTATTTGTAATATTAAGAATAGCATCCGAATAATTATGAATCGTCAAAAAATCAGAGACTGGGTTTGATCTTATGAGGAAAAATGATTGGAATTCTTGTTTCATACCCCCCTCACTTTCTTTATATCAACAACCTATTGAATATAGTTTTCAGTATATCAAATTCTCTATATGTTTTTTACTTCCAACTACCTGTTAATTTAACCTGTCCTTATTAAAAAAACAATATTTAATTTATCATCCGTTTAAGGATGTTCTAATTCAAAGAATTAAGTATACAAAAGTCTTGAATTTAAAAATTTATCCTTCCAAACCTTTATACATATCTTCAATTAAATCTTTGTAACGTTC
>VEPI01000075.1 GCA_012026935.1 Melioribacter sp.
AAGAGGCGCCATAAAGCGCCCCCCATAAATAAAATAAACAAAAACAGAATTAGACTAAAAAGTAAAAGCTAAACCAACACTATACCATCTTTCCCGTCCGAAATAACCTTTTGCAGATTCAAAAGAATGTGCCGCTCCATAAATAGAAGATGTCGGTCCATCAGTTGCTTCAACAATATAATCGTTATTATTTAATACGTTGAACACATGAAAATTAAGATTGATCTTCTTTACAAAGAAGTCTGTAACGTAATACGTAAATCCAAGGTGGAAATCTGTAATGTTATAATCAGGTATTCGCCATGATTGAGATCTGTCAGCAGGATTTGTTCTATCATCAACGAAATATCTTGAAAAATGTCTTCCATAAAATTTATAAACAGGATTAATATACATATTTAATCCGGCACCTAGATAAAGACTATAATCTAAGGAAAGAGTAACTTGTTGTTGAGGGAATTCAGAGACAAATAAATTTTCCGAATAAATTCTAACCATAGTTATTCTCGTCGGATCTTCTTCAGGCCAAATAGCGGCATCAACATCATTCGTATATCTTGCATTAATAACAGAAGCATTAGCTTTTAGTGTAAGCTTACGAATAGGTTTTGCCAGAATCTCCAGCTCTGCACCATAATGAAGTTCATTTGCACCAACTACATTAACATACGAAGTTGAAAATGTTTGTATTCCTGTAACCGGATCAATAACAGAATTAGTTACAGCAAAAGGAACCATCGCTCTGTCTTTCCAGTTTGTATAAAAACCATGAGCGTTGATCGCTAAAACCGGTGAAGCATATTCATATCCTAATTCTATTCCGGTAACTTTTTCATTAACAGCACCTAAGGAAACAACATTTGTATTACGTGTAAAAATTGTATTTGGAAGAGGCGCCGTTGAAAAATAACCAATGTTGGCGAAGATACTGTTGTTCTCATCTAAATTATAACGCGCACCGGTCTTTGCAGTATAGCCAGTAAAATTTTGCCATCCTGTTGTGTTGAAAGGATCATCCGCTTTGTATAAAAAATAATCTTTTCTTTGATTAGCTGTGGTTGAAGCGGTTAAATTAATAAATGTAATCAGTGCACCTGTTTTATATTCAGCTTGTCCAAAACCTCCAATTTGTTTTACATAAGTATCGTTGTAATATCCAACTTTATCTCCCACAGCAGTCATTCTATTTGGATTGTTAACGTCCTTGTTGTCGAGATAATAATCTGCACCTAATAAATCTCTCACTTCCTGGTAATGAATTCCGGTATATAATCTTCCGTCTATTCCTGCTGTTAAAGTAAGCATATCAGAAAGTTTGTGCGTTAATGTTGAAAGTACACCGAACCAATTGTGATTGTTCACCGAATTTACTCTAATAGATTTTGCGCTGTGGAGTGTTGTACTGTATTTTGTATTGATGGCGGAAGCCGAAGTGTTTGCTGTCCAGATTGCATCATAATCTTCATAGCCGTCGCTATCTCTGTATGGTGCGAAAGTCCCAATTCCCGAAGTACCGTATCCTCTGCCAAATGAAAAATAAGCTACAGTAGAGAGAGTAGATTTTTTATCAATCTGCCAATTCCAATTTAAGTTGAATGCCGGTTTATGAAATTTGTTAACTCTATCATCGAACATATTTCCATTAAGAATACCAACATTGGGATTATACAGATGTCCTCTTTTTTCCCACGTTTGGGTTTTAGGATTAGTACTTGTAAAATAAAGTTGAGTACTCCTCTGTCCATGTTCTTGAGGAGTTCCTAATCCGGTTAGCTCTAATGTATGATTGCCAAATTCGCCACCTACTGAAAAAAAGTACGTCCAGTCATTTGCGTACGTACCAACTGCATATCCGTCCCAAGTTCTTCTTGAAATAAAAGCCGTAGCTGCAAAAGTCTCAGAAAGTTTTTTATGAAATGAAATACTATTTTTTACATTGTTGCCGGATCCAAATTCCGATCTAACTTTAACAAATTCTTGCTCTGATCCAACTCCTCTTGTTGTCATATTGATCAAACCACCGACAGCACTTACAGAATACGGCGAAGCTCCTAATCCACGCTGTATCTGAATATTATCTGTAACATCACCAAGCCCCTGCCAGTTAGACCAATAAAGAGTTTTTGTTTCCATATCATTAACAGGAACACCATTAACCATCACTGCAATATTTCTTTGATTGAAACCGCGGATAAATAGATTTGCATCACCGGCGCCCCCGCCTGAAGGAGACGCATATACACTTGGTGTTTCAGCTAATTCCATAGGAACATCTCTTGAAGCTAATTTGAATTCAAGTTGCTCACCTTTGATTTCTGTAAACGCAACAGGTGTTTCTCTTAAGATAGCTTTCGTTCCTTTAACTACAGTTTCCTGCAGAATAACAGAGCTTTCTTCTAAGACGAAGTCAATCGTTAGGTCTCTTGATAAATTTATATTCTTATTTTGTTTTATGTAACCTATATAGCTCACCGTTAATTCATAAACACCACTTTTTATGTTCTCAATAACAAAATTTCCATCTGCATTTGTAGAAGCACCGATTGACAAATCGCTTATATACACACTAACGCCAATTAATTTTTCGCCAGTCTTAGCATCTGTAACAGATCCGGAAATTTTGAAATTCTGTGCTGAGACAATATTAGTTAGTATAAAAAAGAACATAAAAATTGTTATACCCTTTAATTTCTTGCTCATATCAAGTTCCTTATACTCTTTAAAATTAATGAGATAAAATATTCCAATAGTCTACCAATCCAAAATAATAAAGTTCTTCTAAATAAGTTTGATATTTTTTTCTATGATGATTTGATAAACATTCATCAAGTGTAAAATCAATCTGATAAAATGTTTGAGTATTTTTTGTCAGAAAATAATTTTCAACGAGGGATAGATGTAGTTATTGATCACTTCAGTTTATTCTTAAAATATTTTATAGTTTCTTTCAATCCTTCCATCAAATCAAATTCCGGATGAAAGCTAAGTTGTTCTTCAGTTTCTTTAATTGAAGCAAGACTATGTTTAATGTCGCCGGGTCTTTCTTTTTCATATACAATTTTACTTCGGCTTTGCAATTCATCAATTACAATTTTGGCAATTTCATTTATGGTAATTGCCTTTCCTGAAGCTACATTAAAGACGCCGTTTACTTTTTCGTTGGTTGCTGCAAGAAGATTTGCGGATACAACATCTTTCACAAAAATAAAATCGCGTGTTTGTTCTCCGTCTCCGTAAATAACAATTTGTTCATTCTTCAATGCTTTCTCTATAAAGATCGGGATGGCAGCTGCATATTTGCTTTTAGGATCCTGCCGTTGTCCAAAGACATTAAAATATCTCAATGAAGTTGTACTGACACCTTCATTTTCATTATAGAGTTTTAATAATGATTCACATTCAAGTTTTGTTTCAGCATATGGAGATTTCGGATTAGGTTTTAGACTAACAGTTTTGGGTGATAGAGGATTTTCTCCGTAAATAGCTGCAGAACTGCTAAATACAATTTTCTTAATTCCGTATTCCTTTGATGCATCTAATACATTAATCAGTCCGTTAACATTTATATCGAAGCATTCTTCAGGCTTCTCTATTGATTCCGGAACAGAAACAAATCCAGCAAGATGATGGACATAATCTGCATCAGTTAATACCTTAAAAACTAAATCACGGTCAGTAATACTTCCCCTATGAAAAATCGCATCCGGGAATATTTCAACATTTGATAAATATCCGCTCCGAAGATTATCTATTATATGGACTTCGGCTTTTCTACTAATCCAATATTCTACAATATGACTGCCTATAAATCCAGCACCGCCTGTAACAACAATTTTCAATTTACTCATATTCTTTTCATGATAATTTGGGAAAGTTTTTTTCTAAATACATTTTTACTTTTAAAATATCTTCTTTACCGGTAAGATCCGGCACTTCTTCGCTTACAGGATATGCATAAAGTGATTTCGGAAATTTTTCTATCATCATTTTGATTGCGCCCGGTAATTCCTTTTCTTTTCTAACTGAGTGGAGCGGGACTATCTCTAAAAACGGCAAGATCATATCGTAATTCAATTTGAAAATATTCATACTGACACCAATTGCGCCGCTTTTATCTTTCGATGATTCAATTTCATTTACCGTCGGTTTCTCAATTATATCAATGAGGAATCCTTCATCATCTTTTTTTGTAACTGAGAATTTCTCTATTCTTTCCTTTTCGAAATTCAAACCGTTGCGGTTATAATCAATCATTGCATTTTTATATTCTGATTCGAGCAACAGCTTAAACGCAAATTGAGAATAAAGGTTATCACTATTGCAAACTGTGAATGAGAAATCACTCCAAACAGAATTTAGTTTAAGAGCATGGTATAATGCATCCGCGGTTCCCAGCGGTTTTTCCCTTCCGTCTGGAATCGGCTGTACAACATAACTAATCATGAGCTCAGGAAATAATTTTTTACTATCTCTTGATTCATAATATTTTTTAATTGAATTGTCTTTCTCATTGATCACTATAACAATTTCTCGATAGCCTGATTCATAAGCATTGAACAACAAATAATCTAAAAAAGGTCTTTCGTTCTCACCAACACGAATCATTGCTTTTGATTTTAAGTCAGCATCTTTTATCAATCGCTGATCTATGTCATTATCAAATGGTTGTGATTTCTTCATACGAGAAGAAATTCCGCCCGCAAGTATTACTAATTTTCCCTTCATATAACAACATCACTTTTTTTCTTCACGAGTTCCTTCATCGGAATAAACAGTGAACGAATCGTTCGAAATCATTTTAACTGCTTCTAAAATTTTTTCAGGCTTCTCCGGCGCATAAGCAAACATACATCCTCCTCCGCCTGATCCGTTTATCTTAGCTCCATAAGCTCCGGCATTTAACGCTGCATCAATCATTTTATCTATTTTCTTAGTGGATATTCTTAACACATCTCTTAGAATATTCTGATGCTGGTTTAGCAATTCACCGATTAGTTTATCATTAAAAGG
>VEPI01000055.1:0-18415 GCA_012026935.1 Melioribacter sp.
TTAAAACCATTTTCAGTCAAATTTTTTCTTGCTTCTTTAAGTGTTACTTCTTTCAAAGTCATTTTGCATAACGGGCATTTACCCGGTTTATCGGACAGAACATTCCAATCCATTTGATCCTGAAAAATTTTGCCGTCCTTGTTCTTATCAATTGTTTTAAGATTGATAACACCTTTACGAACAATACTCTCTGATTTTACAGAATCTTTTTTCATTTCCATTTTAGAATGATCACCGTGTTGATTAGACTGTGCGTTAATCTGTAATGACAGAATCATAAAAAGCGCAATAGCGGTTAAATATATTTTTATTGATCTCATAATTTTGATCCCTTTCTAATTTGTTGATAATTATTGTGCTAAACCCAACCTTACATTTTCATTCCTTCCATTCCATCGGAAGATTTCTTTTTTTGCGGCTGTGTAGTTCCATCGTGCTGATGCCCGGTCGGCATTCCGGTTTTAAGCTGGCTTTCGGAATCAATTAAGAAGCCGCCGGTAGCCGCAATTTCATCGCCTTCATTTAAACCCGAAACTATTTGGTATTTATTTCCAAACCGATTACCAATTAGTACACTGCGTGCTTCGAACATTCCGTCTCCGGTTTTTGTCCATACGACCGCTCTTTTACCGGCTATGATAACGGCATCTTCCGGAACAAGTAATCCTTGTCCGCCGGCATTGCTGAATACAGTTTCACCATACATCTGGGGTTTAAGTTTACCGCCGTAATTAGAAAATTCGTTTCTCACTTTTACAGTCCTGGTTTGCGAGTTTATTACAGGATAAATGAATGTTACTCTTCCGCTAAATTCTTCTCCCGGATAAGCGCGTAAATGAAGTTTAACCGAACTGCCAATTTTTATATTAGACAAATTATTTTCATACACTTCGGCAATATTCCATAATGTTGAAAGTTCAGCAACATCATAAATCGCAGTACCTTCATTTACATAAACACCTTCTTGAACTTTCTTCTCAATAACTGTTCCGCTTACAGGCGAGAAATAGGTTAGAGTGATATTAATCTCGCGTGTCCTTTCAAGTGTTTGAATTTGTTCAGGTACTAATCCGAAGATTTCCAACTTCTTCTTTGCAGCTTTCAAAAGGGAAGAGGAATTTGACGAATTATTAAGCGCAATAAGATATTCATTCTGAGCTTGCACCAAATCCGGACTGTAAATTTCAAACAACGGTTGACCTTTCTTTATGTAATCTCCTGTCTTGTCAACAAAAAGTTTTTCAATCCTTCCGTTGAAACGAGCTGAAATTGTTTTCCGGTTGTTCTCAACAAAATCCAGATAACTGTATGCAGTAACTTGTTCTTGAAGATTTTCTTTCTTCACAATAATTGTTGATACATTTGCTAGAACTTGTTTTTTGTTACTAAGTGTAACCATGTTAGCCATGTCTTTGTCGTTAGCCGGTGCTTCTTTCTCGTCCTCAACTTTTTTGATAAGATCCATTCCGCAGATCGGACATACACCGGGTCTATCCATGTGAACTTGCGGGTGCATAGTACAAGTCCAATACGCTTTTTCTTTTACTAAAGTATGTTCGCCCTTACCACTCTCTTCCGATTTTGAGCAGCCGGATACAATCAACGACAATATTATAATTGGAAGCATTAGGTATTTTATTATTTTCATTTTACTACCTCTATTTATTCTTACAATATTTTTCATTTCGACACCTCATTATTTTTAAGAGTTGTCCCGACCATCATTTCAATTTCTGCAAGCGACATTTGCGTATCGGCTTTGGACATATAATAGTTCATCTGCTGCATTAACAACATACGGTAAGAATCAATTACTGTTGTAACTCCTGTCCTGTTGTTTTGATATGCCGAAACTTGCGATTCGGCGGCTTTACTGTAGAGTGGTATTACTTTGTCATTGTAAAGTCTTGTTAAATCAACTGCGGTATTATATTTAACAATAGCCGCTTTCAATTGAGATTCCATCTCACGCTGCATATCGGATTTTTCATATTCAATGCCGCTGATTCCGGCATATAACTCTTCTTCTTTCGCCTTGTATTTATTAATAGACCAGGGTGCAAAGGGAAGATTGATGGAGAACATGAGTGAATACATTGTTTCTGTTTTGGGATCGAGCATTGAAAGATCGCTTTTGGATGTTAAGATCATTCCCTGCGGCATTCTCATAATCATTCCCTGTACCATTAAATCCGGGATCAGCTCACGGTTGTTAGCCACAATCATCGCTTTATTCATTTCAATCATGTTGCCCATTTTTTTCAAGGTTGGATTCGAATAACCCAGCAGCTCTTCCAATTTTGATTGAGAAGATGATAGAGAATCTGCCGTGAAATCTTCAACAGCATAAACGTTTTTGGAATCAAGATTACGTCCTAAAAATTTATTGAGCTTGTAAATTTCAGCTTCCTTTTGTTTTTCCATAATTAAAAGTTGTGTCTCGTAAGATGCGATTTCACTTTGAAGCGTAAGAAGATCCGCTTGATTTATCTTGTTGGTATAGTAAGATGATTCAATTGATTTGATTACATCGTTGAGGAGGGAAATATTTTTTGTCTGGACTTCGATTTTTCTATCAATAAGCCAAAGTGTGTAATAGGACATTTTAACAGCGGCGATAAGATTGACTTTATAAGCATCATAGTTGTTTCCTTCCACCAAGGTACTTTTTCTTTCAACCTCAGCCATTGCATTCAACTTTCTACCAAGAGGAAACATTTGCGATACGGCAAAGTTATTTGAAATTGATTGATTAAAAACATCAAACGTGCTTGTCGGTATTTGCGAAAACTCAACCGAAAAATTAGGCGCAGGCAGAGTGTTGATAGATTCAGTTCTTTTTTCTGAAGCAGTAATTTTATATTGCAACGACTTCAACAGAGGATTATTTTTTACCGCTTCCGCAACTAATGAATCAACTTGCTGTGCGTTTATATTTGTGCCGGTAAAAAGTATAAGTCCTAACACAGAGAGCAAAAGGAAGCTCACAGAGCGCCACAGAGTGTTTTTCATTTTATAATTCTCAATTCTCAATTCTAAATTCTTCATTATTATTCTCCCTCCTTCATCCAGTCGGCCATTTTAGATAATTCTAATTTTCCTTTTTTGAGTGAGTGTTCTTTCATCATTGTAAATAGAATGGGTGTTACTACAAGAACGTGAATCGCACTTGTAAGTAAACCTCCAATCATCGGTGCGGTCAATGGTTTCATAACATCAGATCCGGTACCGGTAGACCACATTACAGGAATAAGTCCAACCATTGCAGTAAAAACTGTCATTAGTTTTGGCCTCAACCGGAGAACTGAACCTTCGACTGTTGCATCGTAAATATCTTGGTTTGTAATTGATCCGCGTAAACCTTTTTGATGTGCACGTAATTTTTTATCAAGAGCTTCGTGCAGATAAACAACCATAATAACACCGGTTTCAACGGCAATTCCGTATAATGCTATGAATCCAACCCAAACAGCTACAGAGAAATTGTAACCGAGAATGTAGATCATGTACATTCCTCCAATTAGAGCAAATGGAACTGAGAGCATTACAACCCCGGCTTCAACATAATTTTTAAGAGTGAAGAAGAGGAGAAAATAAATTATCAAGAATACAACAGGCATTATAATTTCTATTGTCTGTTGTGCACGGACTTTACTTTCATACTGTCCGCTCCATGTATAAGAGTAACCGGCGGGAAGTTTCAATCCATCTTCGATAATCTTTTTCGCATCAACCATTACTCCTCCCATATCGCGTCCTCGCGTGTTCATAAAAACAATTGAACGAAGCATTCCATTTTCACTGCTTATCATTGGGGGACCCGTCACCAAATTTATATCTGCTATTTCAGAAAGAGGCAGATAAGTAATTGTATTCTGATTTGTGCTTGTGAGTGAAAAATCATTTTGAGAGTTTGATGCCTGGGGAATAATACTTGCTTGGTTTGAGTTACCCATTGAAGAAGACATTCCACCTGAATTGCTATTACCCATTCCTCCGCTCATTGCACCGGATGATTGTACCGCCATCGGGTTTGATAACGCAACCGGAACTATCAAGCTTTTCAGTTCTTCAATATTGCCGCGGTAATCTTTTTGATAACGCATTCTGATCGGAAAGCGCATTCTTCCTTCGATAACGATTCCAAGATTCTGACCGCCGATGGCAGTTTCAATTATGTCTTGTAGATCGCGGATGTTTACACCGTATCGTGCGGCTATATCGCGTTTAATATTAATATCGAGATAGTAACCGTTCTGAACACGCTCGGCAACAACATCTGCGGCACCGTTTATTTTCTTTAAAAGATTTTCTGCTTTGATGGCATAAGTTTCAAGTGTGTCTAGATTAGGACCAAATATTTTAAAACCAATATCTGTCCTAACACCTGTAGAAAGCATATTTATTCTATTTATGATCGGTTGAGTCCAGCCGTTTCGTACACCCGGTATTTGTAATTTGGAATCGAGTTCGGCAACAATATCTTGTTTGGTTATACCGGGGCGCCACTCGTTTTTTGGTTTGAGTAAGATTATTGTCTCTATCATACTAAGCGGAGCGTTGTCTGTTGCAGTTTCTGCGCGTCCTGTTTTTCCCAATACGTGATGAACCTCGGGAATTGATTTTATGATTTTATCCTGTTCTTGTAAAATCCTATTCACTTCAGTGATTGACGCACCAGGCAATGTTACTGGCATATAGAGTATGGAACCTTCATCAAGAGGGGGCATAAACTCTGAACCTGTATTGAGTATCATGGGGATAGTTACAAGTAATGCAATCACATTTATAGCGATTGTAATTTTTCTGTGTTTGAGTACCCAATGAATCACGGGCGCATAAAGTTTAATGAAAAAACGCGTGGTCGGATTTTTATCTTCCGGTTTGAATTTGCCGCGCATCAGCATAGTCATCAAGACAGGAATAAGAGATATGACTACAATTGCAGATCCGATCAGCGCAAATGATTTTGTGTAGGCAAGCGGATGAAACAACTTTCCTTCCTGGCCTGTTAATAAAAATACCGGAAGAAAAGAAACAAGAATAATTAATTCAGAAAAGAATATTGCCCTGCCTACTTGCTTTGCAGAATCAATAGAAATTTTTTTGTATTCATCCGGTGTTAAATGTTTTTTCTCTTCCAACGCTTTAGCAAGATTACGGTAGGCGTTCTCCACAAGGACAATTGATGAATCTACTATTACTCCTACAGCTAAAATAATTCCGCCAAGAGACATAATGTTAGAAGAAATTCCAAGCAAATACATTAGTATAAATGCGATTAGTATAGAAATCGGAAGTTCAATCAAAATTCTTACAATGCTTCTAAAGTGGAGAAGGAAAATCATAACCATGATTGAAACGGTAATGGAAGCTTCAATCAAAGCTCTTTCTAAAGTTCCAACAGCTTCTTTAATTAATGTGCTTCTATCATACGATGTTACAATTTCTACTCCGGGCGGGAGGCCGGGGGAGATTTCTTTAATTTTTTCTTTAACACGGTCAATAACTTTTTGCGCATTCTCTCCGGTTCGCATAACAACAATTCCTCCTACAACTTCTCCTTCACCATTTTTATCAAGCGCGCCGCGTCTTATATCCCCACCCAAAGAAACTGCTGCAATATTTTTAATAAGGATCGGAATTCCATTCGAAGAGGTTTTTATAACTGTATTCTCAACATCATCTTTTGATTGGATATAGCCTTGCCCTCTTACGAAATATTCGGCATCATTTATTTCTAAGATTTTTCCACCCACTTCATTATTACTTCTCTGAACAGCATTAACAACATCGGCAATTGTTAAATTGTAAGCACGCAGATCATTCGGGTTAACATCAACTTGATATTGTTTTACATAGCCGCCAATACTTGCGACTTCTGCAACACCATCAACAGATGATAATTTGTAACGTATATACCAATCTTGAACAGCACGAAGAGCGCCAAGATCATATCCCTTACCTTCAACCGTATACCAATAGATGTGGCCAACACCGGTTCCATCAGGACCGAGAGAAGGTACAACACCGGAAGGTAGCTGCGCTTGAATAGTATTCATTCTTTCGAGTACGCGTGTACGTGCAAAATATGTATCAACTCCATCCTCAAAGATTACAAATACGAAAGACATACCGAACATTGAAGTTGCACGGACAGCTTTAACGTGAGGCAAACCTTGCAAACCGGAAACAATCGGAAATGTAACTTGGTTTTCAATTATCTGCGGTGATCGTCCCATCCACTCAGTAAAAATGATTACTTGATTTTCAGATAGATCAGGTATAGCATCCACAGGTAAATTTACTACGCTGTAAATTCCAAAGCCGATAACGATTATATAAATTAGAATTACTATAAATCTGTTGTTAGCTGACCAATCAATAATTTTTTCTATCATATACTTTCTCCATAAAGTGTGTTTATTCTTTAACTCATCGCATCAATGACTATTGTATTGTTCCATCGGATCAAACTTGTACAACCAACTTTAACTTCTACCGATCTCACATTTAGTTTTGTCAATTTTATTAAGTACAAACTGAAATTTCCGTACTTCAAATTATTTATAATGAAAAATTTTGTTTCCATAAAACTTCTTATTTCGTCCTTCGTAAAATAATCCGCAGAATCTGTGATTACGTTACAGAATTTTAGAAATTTGTTATAGAATTTTATTAGTGTTCTATTCGCTGAAATAATTAAATTATTTCTTAGAGATAGAAATGAGATGAATTAAATACGGAGGATTGAATCAAGTAAGAAAAGTGGTGGACTATGTTCTTTTTCTATTTTTTGTCTGAAATTAGAATTGAATAACTGTGTTTGTTCATCAGTATAAAAAGTAATTAATGTTACAAGATTTTCTTTCCCCAGTTCAAAACTTTTGTTAACTGTGTAATCGGAATTTTTATCTAAATGTGTATGAATGCATCCGCAATTAGAAAGACTGTGGCTTTGGTATGGCTGCGAGGATTCACAATCCATAGTTTTTTCTTCGTCCATTTCTTTACAGCATTGATGAACTTTCTTAACTACTTTTTTAGTATGGCAGCAGTCGGCCGGATTTACATTTGCAATAAATCCGCTCAATGTAAATATTAATTGAAGACAGAGAATTAATAAAGCTATCTTTTTCGTTATTTCTTTATAAATATTGTTCATTCTGCTTCTTATTGTCTCTCAACAAAATAAAGATTTTTTTGCTGAATAAAAAAAGTTATTTTTGCAACAATGATATTACAATCAGTTAGACAATTTAGTTTCAAATAAAGAGGAAATAATGAAGATAAAACCGATATACATCTATTTAGGTGTGTTTGCAATTTTTATTGTTGCAGTGCTTTTCTTTTCGAATGCTGCAAAAAATTCTAATTCAGCAAGAGAATTGAACCCAAATGCTCAAATGCCAAGCGATGATGTTCATAAAGGATTAACAGAGCAGGGCAATGGTGAAATGCCTTCCAAATCTAATGTGATAAAGGAAGCTGTTGAAAAAATGAATGCACTAAAAGCAGCTGTTGAAAAAAATCCTAATGATACATTGAAAGTTCGTGAATACGCCGAAATGGTTCAGGCTCATGATCAAAATGAAGCAATCAAACTTTACGAAAGTATTTTAAAGGTTGGGCCCAAAAGAACTGATCTGTTATTAGAACTTACCTTTCTTTATTTCAATAAAGGTGATTTAAAAAAGGCAGAGGAATACAACAATAAAGTGCTTAGCATTGATAAAACGAGCCTGATTGCTAATTATAATTTGGGCGGATTAGCACAAGCAAAAGGAGATTTGCAAAAGGCAAAAAGTATTTGGCTTGATCTAGCTAAGAAGTACCCGAATACACAAATTGGACATATGGCTGGAGAATTAGCAAAACAACTAGATCAGATGCCTCCGAAAAAATAAGTTACTATAAAAGAGCCGGCTTTGAAGCCGGCCCTTTTAATTAGTTATAATTTTACTTATCAATAATTTTGGAATCCTTTCGAAATAAAAATTTTCCACCCTAATTTTTTTTGTGTGAGTATTCCAGATCTCTTTACGCGGTTCTTCTGTCTGGATAAATTTATTGTTTGAACTTAACTTTAATTTGTCTGCAATTACATAAAATGGTTTTCCATAATATTTACCGAGAACTGCTAACTGTAGACTACCGACTTTATTTATTACGTCTCCATTTTTTAAAATCGAATCGGCTCCCGTAAGGATACAATCACATTTCTCTAAATATCGGGCAATTTGTGCTTCTGTGATCAATTGAGTTTTAATTTTCTTGTCAGCGAGTTTTTCTGCAAGCAGTCTTCCTTCATTTCCTGGCCTCGATTCACATATAAATACGGATAATTTGTTGACAGAGTTTAACCGATAAAGTATTTCAAAAACCGTTTTACTATTAGAAATAGTTAAAATGTTTTTCTTATTTGACAGATAAGTAAAAATATTTTTGAAAATGCTATCGTAGATATTTTTTTCTGTTTGATTAAAACTTAGGAAGAATTTACCAGCAGAGTCTTTGCTTCTTATTTTTTTCTCTAACCCATCAAGGTAGTTCTGAATATTTGTAAAAGTAGGCAGTCCTTTTTTGAGTTTCTTTATAATTAATTTCAGTTCGGAAAGATTTATGGTATTATGCAGCAACAAAGAATTAATGTCGGCAAGTAAATCATTGCTGCCTGAAGTCTTATCGTTCAGGATCTTCTTAATTTCAATTTCAATTCTCTTCTTCATTAAAACTGAAATTATTTTTTACTTGCAAACTGAAATCCTTTTACCGGTTCCCGAAGAGTTAAAACCGGGCACGGTGCTTTTCTAACAACTTTTTCTGCAGTACTGCCAAATAATAAATGCTCAACACCAGTATGTCCGTGAGTAGCGATTATAATTAAATCAATATCATTTGCAGAAGCAGCTTCAATAATCTCCACAAATGGTTTACCGGTTTTAATCAAAATTTCTACGCGTGAATTACCGTTCACAATATCTTTGGAAAGTTTTTTTAATTCCTCTTCTGCGCGCGAGTGAAGATCTATATCAGTTGAAGGAATTGCAACTTGACCCATACTGAAATCCGCCGGGTAAATCATTGGTTCTACTACATAGATCAAGTAGATCTTTGCATTAAACTGCTTTGCAAATTGTGTGGCATATTTAAGAGCATTTTTTGAGTAGTCTGAAAAATCAATTGGCACTAAGATTTTTTTTATCTGTTCCATAACTTTCTCCTTACTTTGATCTTGTTTTATTGTAAAGAGTAAAATAATCTTGATTCAAATTTCGTAATCGTGTTGCAACAATTTGCGATATACCTCTTAGTATTTGTATCCCGTCTTTAGAATGAGTTTCAACGAACTCATCGAGATCGGGTTTGAAAATTACAGCTAATTGAGAATCTTTCAATGCAATTGCGGAAGCAGATCTTTTTTCATCATCAAGTAAAGCAAGTTCTCCAAAAAAATCTCCGCGAGTTAATAATGCAAGATCAAATCTTTCACCGTCTATTTCTTCAGTTATTGAAATTTCCCCGCGTATAATTAAATATAATCCTATTCCGGGATCTCCTTGATAAAAAATATATTCGTTGGCAGCGTAAATTCTGTTATGGAGTACCTTCATCAATAGTTTCATGTTTTTATTGCTAAGATTTTTAAATGGAGGCATGGAAAGCAGTACTTCTTCCAACTCACTTTTTTCTGTTGGAGTCTTAAAAAGATTTGCCCAAAAACTACTTTTAGTCATTTCTTGATGGTTGTTTTCCATAACGACCTCTTAATGAAAAATTCCGGCTTCGGCAACACGCCAAATTTTTTGACATGGAAATTTATTCTCATAAAGTGCCCGCCCTATTATAACAGAATCAACAAATTCAGAAGCTTCATGTTGTAATTTAATCAAATCTTCAAAACCTCCAATACCTCCGGAATGTGTTACTTTAGTTTCAGCTGCTACAGCAATTTGTTTTGACAACTCAATATTTGGTCCTGTCATCATACCATTAGTGGAAACATCGGTAACAACAATTCTTTTTGCACCACAAGAATATAAGAATTTTGCATATTGAATTGCCCGCAAATGAGTTTTTTGTTGCCTCCCTCTGGTAACGACTTCTTCATTGATTACATCAATTGCGGCAATTACTTTATTCGGGGTGAATTCATCTAAAATTTTTATAAACTCTCTTGGATTTTCGAAAGCCATTGATCCAATAACTACACGGGCAACACCCAATTCAAATGCTACTTTAGCATCCTCGTAGGTTCTTATTCCACCTCCAAGTTCGATGGGAATAACTACTGATTCGCAAATTTTTCTAATAATATTAAAATTTGTATGTGAATGTTCATGTGCAGCATTAAAATCAACAACATGAATACATTTTGCATTTTCTGCCCGCCAAATCATAGCCATATCAACAGGATCGTTCGCGTATTCAATGCATCCTAATTCCGGAATACCTTGTACAACTCGAACTGTTTTGCCGTCTTGAATATCAATCGAGGGTATTACTAAGATTTTTGCCATTTTTTTTAAAGGAGATTTTTGATTGACAATTGAAAAATAGCGAAATGAGGAGTAAAAGAAAATTTAATACGCTGTACCCTTCATTCAACTAAAATTAATTAACAAATTAGTACTACGTACTATTTATTTTCAATATTTCAATCATGATAAGGAATTCTTGACTTTACCGCCTCAAAACCTCATATTTGGCACTGTATGAATAAAGACTACACTTTTTCTGCATCTGACGGAGAAAAACTAAGAGTAACAACTTATTTAAATAAGAGTCTTTTTTTTGGTAAAACAATAGTTTTTGTTCATGGATTCAAAGGTTTTAAGGATTGGGGATTCGGTCCATACTTAGGCGAATTTTTCGCAAATAAAGGATTTTTTGTAATTACTTTTAATTTTTCGCATAATGGAGTTGGTGAAAATAAAACAGAATTTACTGAATTAGAAAAATTTGCAAAAAATACGTTTTCTCGTGAAGTTAGAGAGTTAAATGAAATCATTTCCGCATTTAGAAATGATTTTTTTGAAATAAAGGGAAGTACACCATTAGGGTTGGTTGGTCATAGCCGCGGTGGGGCAATAGTTCTTTTAACAGCTTCAAAACGAAATGATGTAGACGCTGTTGTAACTTGGGCTGCAATATCGAAGTTGGATCGCTATTCAAAACGACAAAATCAAGAATGGCGGAAAAAAGGTTTTTTTGAAATTTTGAATACTCGCACAAATCAAATGATGAGATTAGATGTTGGGTTACTAGATGATATTGAAAATAACTCAACAAGTTCTTTAAATATTGAGAAAGCATTAAAAAATCTTAATAAACCATTGCTGATTGCTCACGGTGAACAAGATCTTGCAGTTCCGATAGCCGAAGCAGAGCAGCTTTATGATTGGGCGGATAAATCACAAACAGAATTTTATAAATTATTTAGTACGGGGCATACGTTTGATATTGTTCATCCGTTTAATGGTACATCAGAAAAGTTTGAAAAACTTTTAGATAAAACAACTAATTTTTTTGTAAATCATCTTAATTAGAGGGATTTATGACTTCAAAAGAAAAAATAAAAAATAGCTCACTGTTAACTACGTTTATTAAAGTGAGAAGATCTGAATTATTTTGGATTTTAACATTTTCAGTGTTAACTGCATTGTCAGCGCAGGTAGCTGTTCCTACACAACCTGTTCCTTTTACGCTTCAGACAATGTTAGTTTTACTTTCAGGTGCGTTTTTAGGTTCGCGTAACGGTGCGTATAGTCAAATATTATATTTAGTCATTGGCGTTATTGGTGTACCGGTATTTGCAGGTTTTACTTTTGGTGTTGCAAAATTATTCGGACCAACCGGCGGATATCTGCTTACATTTCCATTCGCAGCTTTTTTAGTTGGATATATTCTTGAAAAGAAAAACAATTCATTCTTAATAATACTTTCATTTATAGCCGGACAGCTTTTAATTTTTCTTGCAGGTGCATTATACCTTTCAGTATTTATTGGCGGAGATTTTTCTAAAGCATTTTTCAGCGGTGCCGTTATCTTTTCAGTTTGGGATATTATAAAAACTGTTGCTGCTTTCAGTATTTATAAAGCCGTTTCAAAAAAATATCCTAAACTTCCATAAGTGTTGCGTAATTCCGAATGAAACAGATAATTTTTTCTATAATATTTCTTCTGGCATTTGGATTTCTTTTCTATAATCTGAAAAGAATCCTTTCTTATATTAGACTTGGCCAATCCGAAAACCGCTTTAATAATCCAAATGAAAGAATAAAAAATGTTCTAAAGATTGCATTCGGGCAATCGAAACTTTTGCAAGATCCTACGGCAGGCATAATTCACTTCTTTATATTTTGGGGATTCATGCTTTTTCTATTTGCGGTTCTAGAATCGTTAGTGCAAGGTTTCATCCCGTCATTCACCCTTCACTTTTTAGGTCCAATATTTTCTTTAATAACATTTGTCCAGGATATTTTTGGTCTACTGGTTCTAGTCTCAGTAGTGTGGGCACTTTTCAGAAGATTTATCCAAAGAGTACCCCGGCTTGATGTTAAAGGGCATAAACTTGATGCTGCGATTATATTATTCCTTATTCTTGGTGTAGTTGTATCAATGTTTGGTCAAAATATTACTCATATAGTTAATTCGAATTTTATACTTGCAGATTATGAAGTAAGACCACTCTCTTCAGTATTAGCCGGATTATTTTTTGATAGTGCAAGTGAATCCTTAAAAATTTTGTACGAAGTATTTTGGTGGGCTCACATTCTAATAATCTTTGGTTTCATGAATTTTCTTCCATACTCAAAACATTTCCATGTTTTCACTTCTATCCCTAATGTTTATTTTTCAAAAATTGGCAAAGATAAAAATGCATTAAAGAAATTAAATCTTGAAGATGAAAATTTAGTTCAATACGGCGCTGCCGATTTTGAACATCTTTCATGGAAACAAGTGCTTGATGGATTTTCCTGTACAGAATGCGGAAGATGTACGGCCGCATGTCCTGCCGCAGCAACCGGGAAGAAATTATCACCTCGAGAAATTATTGTTAGCATTCGCCAACGCGCAAATGAAAAAGCACCATTACTTATGGAAAAAATTGGCGAAGATAACGAGTTAATTGGTAAAACTTTGGTACACAATTATATATCGGATGAAGAACTTTGGGCATGTACAACTTGCATGGCTTGTGTTTATGAATGTCCTGTCACGATTGAACATGTTGATTCAATAATTGATATGAGAAGAAATTTAGTTCTTGGGGAATCGAATTTCCCTCCTGAACTGAATGTTGTTTTCAAAAACATAGAAACTAATTTTACTCCGTGGGCTTTCAATGCACAGGATAGAGCAAATTGGGCTGAGGGAATGAATATTAAAACTATGGCTGAAGATCCAAATACTGAATATTTATTTTGGGTTGGCTGTGCAGGTTCTTTCGATGCCAGGTACCAGAAGGTTACAAAATCTATTGCCAAGCTGATGCAGAAAGCAAATATTGATTTCAGAATTTTAGGCGTTGAAGAAAAATGTAACGGCGACACCGCTCGAAGACTTGGAAATGAATACCTTGCCCAAATGATGATGCAGGAAAATGTTGAAACGTTAAATAACTATGGAGTTAAAAAAATTGTTACTGGTTGTCCCCATTGTTATAATTCTCTGAAGCATGAGTATCCACAGTTCGGCGGGAATTTTGAAGTAGTTCATCATACGGAATTGATTAATAAACTACTTGAAGATGGAAAAATCAAACTGAAGAATGAGGAAGTTAAATCTAAAATTACTTATCATGATTCTTGCTATCTCGGCAGATATAATGATATTTATGATTCGCCCCGCAGTCCGTTGAAGATGGTAAAAGGAACCGAACTAATTGAGATGAAACGAAACCGAGAAAAAGGTTTTTGCTGCGGCGCAGGTGGTGGAAGAATGTTTCTTGAAGAAAAAGAGGGGACGAGAATAAATATTAATAGAGCAGAAGAAGCAATTAACACAAAAGCAGACACAGTAGCATCAGCTTGTCCGTTCTGTATGACAATGTTGACGGATGGAATAAAGTCATTTGAAAAATCAGATTCAGTAAAGGTAAAAGATGTTGCAGAAATAATTCTCGAGAACACTATTCTATAAATTATTCATTCACTAAAAGCAGGAGGTATCATGAACGAAAAATATTTAAAACTCATCGACTTCTTAAAAAGTCTTGAGCCCGACGTAGCAAAGTTCTACGAAAAAGGACAGTCGGCCGCCGGAACTCGTTTAAGAAAAGGTCTTAGCGAACTAAAGAAGTTAGCTCAAGAATTGCGTAACGAAGTGCAGGAAGTGAAAGCACAACGTAAAGCAGCTAAAGGCGGAAACTAATTTTTGAGTTTTCGATTTGTTTTAGGTTGGGTTAGAAATAGCCCAACCTTTTTTTATTTATTAACATGCTTATCACAACTTGTAATAACTCAGTAACAGAATGAAAAATATATTTATACTTTTTTTAGGTTTTATATTTTCATCACATTTCCTTCTAAGCCCGCTTAATAAAAAATCAGTGGATAAAGATTCCACAAACTCTGTCACAATTTCTTTTGTCGGCGATTTAATGTGCCATTCACCTCAATTTCAGTTTGCCCAAATATCAAAAGATAGTTTTGATTTCAAACCGGTCTTTCGTGAAGTTAAAAAGTATTTAACCAAAGCAGATCTAACAATTGGAAATCTTGAAACTACTATTTCAGGAAAGGAAAATAGATATAGTGGTTATCCATTATTTAACTCGCCGGATGAGTATATAGACGCATTGAAAGACGCCGGATTTGATATTTTGTTAACGGCAAATAATCACTCATTAGATCGCGGCAAGAGAGGCGTTCTTAGAACGTTAGAGATGATTAAAAAAAATGGGATGGAATCAATCGGATCTTATAATTCACAAAGAGACCGGGATTCAATTCGAGTATTTGACATCAAGGGAATCAAGATTGCAGTTCTTGCTTACACTTATGGGTTGAACGGAAATTATATAGCGAAAAATGAAAAATTTTTAGTTAACGTTATTGACACAGCATTAATTAAACAAGATATTCTAAATGCACGTAATCAGAATGCTGATATTGTTCTTGTTTATTTTCATTTTGGAAATGAATATCAGCGTAAACCAAGTTCGTTTCAAAAAGAAATCGTAAAATATGCTATTGATTGCGGTGCAGATTTAATTATCGGCAGTCATCCTCATGTAATTCAGCCGATTGAATATTTCAGTTCAAATAAAAATAAAATTGGTGAAGGAATTATTGCTTATTCATTAGGCAATTTTATTTCAAATCAAAGATGGCGTTATTCTGATACAGGCGTGATACTTACTCTTTCTTTAAGAAAAAATTTTAGCACCGGTGAGATAAAATTAGCAAATGTTGAAATTCTTCCAACTTGGATTTATAAAGGGAAAATAGAGAACAAAGATCAATTTGTTATTCTTCCAGCGGATTCGACAACAGTTAATTCTCTACCAAATTATTTTACTGAAAGTGATAAAACAAAATTTTTACAAGCTGAAAAAGATACCCGCATAATCCTAGAAACAATTCAAAATGATTCTCAAAAATCATTGAACAAAAAACAAGAATGAGCTGTTAGTATAATTAAATCACATTTTCTTTTTATCTTTGTAACAAATTCTTAATAGAAATTAATGGCTAATAAAAATAAAGCCTCACTTGGTATCATCTTCTTAACGATTTTTATTGATTTGATGGGATTTGGGATATTAATTCCAATCCTTCCAACGTTTGCCAGTAAAGAACTTGGTATATCAGATTTTGGAATCGGTTCAATAGTTGCAGTATTTTCTCTGATGCAATTCATCTTCAATCCCATGATGGGAAAACTCTCCGATAAAATTGGAAGACGACCCGTAATATTAGTAACGCAGTTGATGACAGCAGGTTCATATCTAATTTTTGCTTTCTCAAATTCTTTTCTTCTTTTGTTTTTATCAAGAATGTTAGCAGGACTTGGTGGAAGTAACATTGGTGTTGCCCAGGCATATATTGCAGATATTACAACTAAAGAAGAACGTGCAAAAGGAATGGGAATAATTGGCGCAGCGTTCGGATTAGGATTTGTATTTGGACCTGTCATCGGTGCTATACTTGCTAAGTTCGGTTACCATATTGCCGGAATAGGGAGTGCATTTTTTACTTTATCAGCATTCACATTTGCATTTTTCAGATTGCCGGAATCATTAAAAGAAAAGAAAAGTGACGACAAACTTAAAATTAAACTTTTTGATTTTGTATTTGCCAAACAGGTTTTAACAAATCCTTCCATTAGTTTTTTAATAATTCTTTTATTTCTTATCATCTTCTCAATAGCTAATATCTTTGGCATTTTTGCTTTGTTGGGTTATAAATTTTATCATTTTACAGACCAGCAAAATGGAATGCTTTTTGGCATTGTAGGATTAGTTGGTGCAATTGTTCAAGCAGGATTTATTCGATCCCTTTCACAAAAATTAAGCGATAAAACAATTGTACTTATCGGAATCCTTTTTATGATAGTTGGATTAACTCTTATTCCGTATGGTGGGAATTTTACGGGAGTTGCAATAGCAATTTCAATAATGGCTGTAGGTTCCGGAGTACTTCAGCCTATAATTCCAAGCATGATTTCAAAATATTCACCCGAAAATCAACAAGGTGCGGTGTTAGGATTCAGTCAGTCAATCTCAGCGTTTGCAAGAGTACTTGGCCCGTTATGGGGAGGATTTTCTTATGATATGTTTGGTTATCAATATCCTTTCCTCACCGGTGCATTTTTTACTTTGATTACATTTATTGTATCTTTTTTTATGTTGAAGTCGGATAAAATTAAAACTGTTGAAAATGTTTAAAGTCGGGAAAATAAATATTGAAAAAGCTCTGCTTTTGGCTCCAATGGAAGATGTAACAGATATTGCATTCAGAAGACTTTGTAAGGAATTAGGTGCTGACATTGTTTACACCGAATTTGTTAATTCAGACGGCTTGATTCGGTCAAATAAAAAAACAGAAAGAAAACTTGAAATTACTGAAGATGAACGTCCTGTTGGTATTCAAATTTATGGTGGAAATCTTGAACCAATGATTGAGGCTGCTAGGATTGCAGAGTCGAAAAATCCGGATATAATTGATATTAATGCAGGTTGCTGGGTAAAAAAAATTGCGAACAGAGGAGCTGGTGCAGGACTTCTTAAAGACCCTTGTTATATGCAAACTATGGTTGAATCAATTGTCAAAGCAGTACAAATTCCGGTGACTGTTAAAACTAGAATAGGTTGGGATACTGATTCCATTAACATTTTGGATGTAGCGAAAAGAATTGAAGATGCAGGAGCCGCGGCTCTAACTATACATTGTAGAACAAAGACACAAGGGCATAGCGGAGAACCGGATTGGAGTTGGATTCCCAAAATTAAAGAAGTTGTAAAAATTCCGGTTGCATTAAATGGCGGAGTATTTACTGCAGAGGATGTAAAAAGAGCTTTTGATGAAACAAATGCAGATGCAGTTATGATAGCTCGTGGGGCAATAGATCATCCGTGGATATTTAGAGAAGCTAAATTGTTATTAGAAGGAAAATTTGTGTCTGAAGTTTCTGTCGAAGAAAGAATTAATACTGCATTACGTCATCTTAGATATTCATTGGAAATTAAAGAAAAAAATGCAGCAATAATTCCCTTTAGAAAATACTATGCAGGCTATTTGAAAGGACTTAATCAT
This sequence comes from Melioribacter sp., assembly GCA_012026935.1. Lineage (GTDB taxonomy): Bacteria > Bacteroidota > Ignavibacteria > Ignavibacteriales > Melioribacteraceae > Fen-1258. The sequence continues at coordinate 17,763 of VEPI01000055.1, forward strand.
TCAAAGGAAATTAGGCAAGAACTTTATAAGCAAATAGAGTTTGCTCCCATTGAGGAAATTCTATTAGCATATCTTCATAAATTAAAATATCATGAACAGATTGAGAACCTTAGTTAATATAAGAGGCAAAAGTGGAATTTAAAAAATTGATTAGGGATGTACCAAATTTTCCAAAACAAGGAATAATTTTTAAGGATATAACTACACTTCTTAAAAATCCGGTAGGTCTGAGCGATGCTGCAGATGAATTAGTTAACTTCCTTCAAAACAAACATATAACTAAAGTAGCTGGTATTGAATCACGTGGCTTTATACTGGGTGGAATTGCTGCTCAAAAATTAGGAGCGGGTTTTATCCCAATTCGGAAACCTGGTAAATTGCCCGCTGAAACTATTTCTGAAGGCTATGCGCTGGAATATGGAACTGATAGAATTGAGATACACAAAGATGCAATTTTGAAAGGTGATAAAATCTTGCTCCATGACGATCTTTTAGCAACAGGTGGGACAATGGAAGCAGCTTGTAAATTAGTAGAAAGATTAGGCGGGGAAGTTGTTCAAATTTCATTTTTGATTGAACTAAATTTCTTAAACGGCAGAGACAAATTAAAAAAATATGATGTGCGTTCTTTGATTCAGTACGACTCAGAGTAA
>VEPI01000055.1:19048-24706 GCA_012026935.1 Melioribacter sp.
ACAACAAATTCACCTTTAGTAATTTTTTTCTCAAAATCCTGTAAAAGTTGAAAAGCAGTACCACGCCAAATTTCTTCAAATTTTTTTGTTAGCTCTCGGGCAATAACAATTAAACGATCCGGCATATGTGTGTTTAATTCTTCCAACAGTTTTTTAATTCTGTAAGTTGATTCATATAAGACAATTGTTCTTTCTTCTTCCGAAAGTTGTTTTAACTTTTTCTGTCTTCCTTTTTTCTGCGGTAAAAATCCTTCAAAGACAAAATAATCAGTTGGTAATCCACTAATACTCAATGCCAGAATTGCAGCGCTGGCGCCAGGTATTCCAACAACTTCAATATTTTCTGATATTGCTTTATTGACAAGACGAACTCCGGGATCGGATATACATGGTGTCCCGGCATCTGAAACAAGAGCACAAGATTCTCCGGAAATTAACTTTGTTAAAATTTTTTCAATGCTCTTTGATTCATTGTGAGCATTTACTACAAGCAGCGGTTTATTGATTTGATAATGGTCTAGCAGAATTTTTGTTACGCGCGTATCTTCGCATATTATGAAGTCAACTAATTTCAGTGTTTCAACTGCGCGAAATGTAAAATCGCTAAGATTACCGATTGGTGTAGCTACTACGTATAATTTCCCGTTTTCCATCAAAAACTCTTTTTTACAAAAATAAAAAAACCCCGTAATAATCGGGGTTTTTCTTTGATGAATTTAACTTTTATAGCTTATGCAAATTATTCAGAACATTTTTGATTCTTAATATTCCATCATCAATATTTTCTTTGGTAACAACTAGAGAAGGACGAAACCGCACTGAATGAGCACCGCAGCCAAGCATTATCATCTTATTATTATATAGTTCTGCTAAAAATTTATTTCTAATTTCTTTTGAGGGCAGATTAAATGAACACATTAATCCTAACCCGCGAGCTTGAGAAACATATTCCGGGAATTCATTTTGTAAATCAATGAGATTATTCAACAAATAATTCCCTATGATACGAGCATTTTCCACCAAATTTTCTTCTTCAATAATCTGTAGATTCTTTTCTGATCGAACCATATCAGTTAAATTTCCACCCCAAGTTGAGTTAATCCGGCTCGATTTCTTAAACACATTATCAGAAATATCATCTATGCGATCACTAACCATAATTCCGCAGACTTGCACTTTTTTACCAAAAGAAATTATATCCGGCTCAGCGAAATGTTCATATGCCCACAACTAGCCGGTCATTCCAAGTCCTGTTTGAACTTCATCGAACATTAAAAGAATTTCATTCTCATCTGCAATCTCTCGAAGCTTAACAAAAAATTCCTTTCTGAAAAAATTGTCTCCGCCTTCTCCTTGTATCGGTTCAATTATTATAAGAGCTATATCATCACGATTATATTTTATAGCCATATGTATCTCGTCTATGGCTTGATCTTCTAAATTAATAATTTGATTTAAGTTCTCTTGTAAAGGAAAGGTAATTTTAGGATTAGTAATTCGTGGCCAATTAAATTTTGGATAAAGTGCAATTTTAGTAGGATCAGTATTTGTTAACGACATTGTGTACCCGGTGCGGCCATGGAATGCTTCGCGGAAATGAATTACCTGCGTACCGCGTTCTTCTTTATATCCGCGTTCAAAATTCTTTTTTACTTTCCAATCGAATGCAGCTTTTAACCCGTTCTCTACAGCTAAAGCTCCGCCTTCAATAAAGAATAAATGTTTCATAAAATCCGGGACGGCAATGCGAGAAAATGTTTCAACAAACTTTGTCATCTCTATTGTATAAATATCCGAATTAGATGTTTTATTCATTGCTGCATCTGCAAGTCTTTCACGGAATTCGGGCGTGTTTATCTTAGGATGATTTAGACCTATCGGCGACGATGCAAAGAAAGAAAAGAAATCCAAATATTCAATCCCGGTTTTTTTATCTACAATTGTTAAACCATGACTTCTTTCAAGATCAAGAACGAAATTAAAACCATCAACGAGCATTTTCTTCCGAAGAACATCATGCACATTTTGCGCTGTAATTTTAGAACCTATTTTTTCTGTTTCCATTATGTTGATTGATGTATCCATCATATTCCACCTCAAAATAAAGTGTGAATGAAATAGTTGAGTGAAAAAAAATGGATATATATTAGAATACTTGCTCGAAGCGGGAGGCAACGTAATTACGTAGGTTTTTTCTGCCGGTTATTTTGGAAAAAATTTTATACTTATGCATAGTGTTGTCAATTTTCTCCTTAAAGATACTTATATTTGACTGTATTTTCAATTCTATTGGTAATCATGCGAAAGATGGAAGTATATAAAATCAGATCAAGTAAAAAGAATTTTGATTTTCTACCGGTCTTCCTTTTTGTTTCATCAATTTTATTCCTGATATCATGCGGAAAAGGGAAAAACGATGAAACTGATCTGAGCGATTTCATAGCATTTGATAAATCAAAACTTGGTATTGAAGTAGTTGATCAAAATCTTGGAATAAAATTCTTCCCTCCAAATGGCTGGGAACTTAAACAATCTTCTCTTTCGCGTAAGGTAGAATCACGCGGTACAACCGCAAATCCCGGCGATAATTTTTTCTATCAGCCGGTTTATCTCTTTTTTAACCAAACAACAGGTGGATTATTAAGCGTTGGTAAAGTAGAAACGAACGATACCACCTTATCTAAAAGTGCACGCTTGAATTATTACAAAGGACTACTCAACACAAAGTATAAGAGTAATGATCTTACTGTTGGAAATTTTATCCATTCAAAAATCTATTTTTCCCGGTTCAAATTCCGGAAGGAAAAACTAATCTCATTCAAAATTATATTTGAAAATTCCACAGGCGATATAATCCAATTTGATTATACAATTCCTATGGATTTTTTAGAGAATGCCGATTTGTCCATTAAATCCTCAGTCGGATCAATCCAGCCAATGTAATTTTTCAATCATTTTAATTTTGTTTAGTAATCAATGTTGCTAATCGAAATCCATTCTGATTAACTTGCATTAGAAAAATTTTTAATAATGTAGGTTTATTTCTATTTATCTCGAAATGTTAATCTGAAAATAGTGAGGTAACAATGGATTTCTTAAAAGTATTGGGTATTAAAGATGAAAATTATGGGGCGTCAACCGGATTAAATTGGTTTAATACAAAAGATCAAGGTGTGATTGAAGTTGTCTCACCGACAGATGGGAAACTTATAGCAAAAGTATTTCAATGTTCTGAAAAAGATTATGAAGAAGTAGTTTCAAAATCCCATGAAGCTTTTCAATATTGGAGAGCAGTTCCGGCACCGAAGCGCGGAGAAATTGTTAGGCAGATCGGACATAAATTGCGTGAATATAAGCAGCCGCTTGGAACTCTTGTTTCCTACGAAATGGGAAAATCTTTACAAGAAGGATTGGGTGAAGTTCAAGAAATGATTGACATCTGTGATTTTGCCGTTGGACTTTCTCGCCAGCTTTATGGAAACACAATGATGAGTGAACGCGAGAATCACAGAATGTACGATCAGTACCATCCGCTTGGTGTTGTGGGAATAATAACAGCATTTAATTTCCCGGTAGCTGTGTGGGCATGGAATTCAGCACTTGCTGCTGTTTGCGGAGATGCAAATTTGTGGAAGCCTTCATCTAAAACACCGCTTTGCGGTATCGCTGTACAAAATATTTTATCGGATGTAATAAAAGAAAACAATTTACCCGAAGGATTATTTTCATTGGTAATTGGAAAAGGTTCTACAGTTGGCGAAAGAATTCTAAATGATAAAAGAATTCCGTTAATCTCACTTACCGGATCAACCGCAATTGGTAAACACGCAGCAGAAGTTGTTTCAAAAAGATTTGGTAAAACAATTTTGGAACTTGGTGGCAACAACGCAATTATTATTTCTTCTGAAGCTGATTTGAAATTAGCTATTCCTGCTGTTGTGTTTGGATCAGTAGGAACCGCTGGTCAGCGTTGTACAACCACCAGAAGATTGATTGTCCATAATGATATATATGGAAAAGTAAAACGATCTTTGCTGAAAGCATACAAGAGTCTGAAAATTGGCAATCCGCTTGATGAAAAAATTCATGTTGGACCATTGATTGACAAAGGTGCTGTTGAAGAATTTAAGCACGCACTAAAACAAGTCGGGAAAGAAGGCGGTAAAGTAATTTTTGGCGGAAACGTTTTGAGCGGGAAAGAATATTCATCCGGTTGTTATGTTGTACCTGCAATCGTTGAAGCACAAAATAATTTTAAGATTGTTCAAGAAGAAACATTTGCGCCGATACTTTACCTAATTAAATATAAAGGAGATGTTCAAAACGCAATTGAAATTCAAAACTCGGTTGTGCAAGGATTATCTTCTTCGATTTTTACAAAAGATATGAGAGAAGCCGAAACATTTTTATCGCATTGGGGAAGTGATTGCGGAATTGCAAATGTGAATATTGGAACATCCGGTGCCGAGATTGGCGGTGCATTTGGCGGTGAAAAAGAAACCGGCGGTGGACGTGAATCCGGTTCCGATGCTTGGAAACAATATATGCGTCGTCAAACGAATACAATAAATTTTGGTACTAAGCTTCCGCTTGCTCAAGGAATTAAATTTGATCTGTAGCGTGAAACGTGAAAGGTGAAACGGAAGACGAAATTCTGTATTCTTATTTCTATTTTATTAACTTTGTCAGCAAATGAAAGAGGTCTAAATGAGATTCTGCTTAAACGTTGATCACATTGCAACATTGCGAAACGCACGCGGCGAAACGCAGCCTGATCCCGTAACATTTGCTCTAATGGCAGAGCAATATGGAGTTGATGGAATTGTTGTTCACCTCCGTGAAGATCGAAGACATATCAACGAGCGTGATGTGAGATTGCTTCGTGAACTAATCACTACTAAACTTGATCTTGAAATGGCTGCTGTTGACGATATAATTAATATTGCTTGCGATGTTCAACCTGAACTTGCAACACTGGTGCCCGAACGAAGACAAGAATTAACAACCGAAGGCGGAGTAAATGTTATTGATGATATAAAAAATATTCGCTCAGCAATAAAAAGATTACATGATTCAGAAATTTCCGTTTCGCTTTTTATTGAACCAGATATTAATCAAATAGATGCTGCTGCAGAAATTAACGCAGACATAATTGAAATTCACACCGGGCATTATGCTAATGCTGTTGGTGAAGAAGATATTTATGATGAACTCGAGCGTGTTCGTATTGCTGCAAAACATGCAAAGAAACTTGGTCTTGGTGTTAATGCAGGACACGGATTAAACTATAATAACATGAAAGAGTTCGTTGCAATTTCAGAAATTGATGAAGTTAGTATCGGTCATGCTGTTCTAGCCCGTGCAGTTTTTGTCGGCTTAGAACAAGCAATTAAAGAAATGATCGCATTAACGAGGTCTCGTTAATCCGGAAATATAATTTGTTCTGTCATTGCGATCCCGACAAAGTCGGGAGAAACTATCTAAAAACTTTTTTGATTGAGATTACCTGCCTGCGGTAGGCAGGCTTCGTCGCTACGCTCCTCGTAATGACATTATTGTCATTGCGATCCCGACAAAGTCGGGAGAAGCAATCTACAAGCAAATGATGTAACAATTATATATTTTGTTTTCGTCTTCTTTAAGTGAGGGCTTTATGAA
>VEPI01000026.1 GCA_012026935.1 Melioribacter sp.
CGAAGGAAATAGAAGCTATGTATGGCTATATTGCATCCGTTAGTAATTATTCTCCAAAAAAATTATAAACACACAACTTTTTAACCGTTAGGACTGTATAGTTATATATAAATGGATAATACCGATAGAGATATGACGAAATTTTCCGACGAGGAACTAATGGTCTTGGTTTGTGAGAGAAATACAAAAGCGTTAAAAATTCTATATGACAGATACAACAAAGGCGTTTACAACTTTATTCTGCGATATACAAACAACCGCGAAATTTCGGAAGATCTTCTCCAAGAGACTTTTACAAGAGTTTGGTTTGCATCGCACACATTCAACCCGGAAAGAGGGTCGTTTAAATCGTGGCTCTTTACAATAGGCATCAATATAACGCGTAACGAGATGACGAAAAAACGCTACGATTATCATTATGTTGATCTTGATGAGATAAGCAGAGATGATGAAGAAACCGGTAAAAAGGAGAACGAACCGGTTGAAAACATTCTTGAACATTCCGACTTAAAAGATACAATAAGCAAAGCGCTCGAAAGGTTAAATCCTTTTTTGAAAGAAGTTGTAATACTTAAACATTATCATAGATTAAAATTTTCCGAAATAGCGGAGATGACAAATACGCCGGAAGGAACGCTGAAGGCACGTTTCCATAACGCATTAGGTCAATTAAAAAAGCTGTTAGAAACAGCGGAGTTCTAAAATGTATTGCGAAAATAAAAATCACTTGCTCGATCTTTACTTCCTTGAAGGGAACGAACATGAACATTCCGGAATGCGAGAGCATGTTGCAAACTGTGAAAGCTGCCGCGAATATCTCGGCACATTAAAAGAAACAATGAACATGCTTGATAAATTGGAAGATAAAGAACCTTCACCCGGTCTATTCGATAATATACTTGCGGAAGTTTCAGTATCAATACCGAAACCGGTTAAACAGAAAACCGGAGTTCAGGTAATACCGATTCTGCAAATTGCATTCGGAGAGATATTTTTGTTCTCGCTCATATACTTTTTAAAAATCCAGATAACATTAATGCCTGCATTTAAGGCAGTACAGAATCATTGGCTTGTGCAGTCGTTAGGCAGCGTAGGCATAGCGGTATTAATTGTCTTAACGGCAGGAACGTTTATAACGCTTTCAATTGCACCGGTTTTATTATTTGAATCGAAAGAAAGAAAAAGTTTCAGTTAAAAAATAAATTCTACACGGAGGAAATATGAACAAAAGAAAACTTATCAGGAAACTTGCATTACCGGCGGCAATTGTTGCTGCTGTTTCGATTATTGTTTTGATAGCATTGATACCGATAAACAATGCACGGTATCAAAATCATAAAGAAGAATTTAAGAAGTACATCGTTTCTTTTATGGATCAGAATAAAGCGTACCTAAAAGGAATTGCGGCAAAAATTAAATCTGTCCCGCTTGATCAGGTTATTGTAAACGAACTTCAGTCGGAATATATGGTAGAGCATCAGAAATCCGACCAGCCGAAGAGGTATTTATGGATGTCTTCAATGAACGGAGACTTTCTGTTCGGTGTTCCGTCTTCAGATTTTCAGAAAATGAACGGTGCTTATGATAAATACCAGAACACTATCAAAGCGGATGAATACTACCGCGACAGGAATGATTTTCTTACAAAGCTGATTGATAAGCGGGAGAGCGTTGACTTCTCTCAATTTGAAAGAGGCGAACGCCCGGAAAGAAATTACGGCGATACCGGATGGCGGTTTTACAAGGAAGATGACGAATGGTCGTTGATTCAACCGACATCAACAAGTTTTTCCACCCCGGTTTATGACGGGAACGGAAAACTGATCGGCGATCTATTCTTGAAAGTGGATGATAAAGTGAATGAAGAAAAATATTTCAACGACCAAAGATTTAAGAGAAGCGAACTCTATGATGCACTAACTAATATATTTGTTACACTTCTTGTAATTTCCGGAATATTTTTATGGTTCCTCCTTCCTACATGGGTTTACACTGACGCACAGGAACGAGATGTAAAAACTCCGGGCATCTGGGCTTTTCTAACTCTAACATCGTTGTTCTTCGGATTAACAATTTATTTGATAACAAGACCGAATACGTTGAAGTCCTTCAACTGTCCTAAATGTGAAGGAGATTTGAACGGAACTAGAGCTTATTGCCCTCATTGCGGTTATGATCTATCGAATACTTTCTGCCAGCAATGCCAATACCCTATAAAACCGGAATGGCAATTCTGTCCCAACTGCAGAGCGGAAACAAAGAGAAAAGAAACGAATCAAAATGAAGTTAGTAAAGAAACAATAATCTAAAGCAATGCGAATTAAATTTTGGAAAGGACCGGCAAGTGAAACCGAAAAATGAAAAGTACCGTCACATAATTTTTTTGATACTAATTATAAGCGGAACGATAATAACATATACATCATGGTTTTACGGAGACAAAAAGAACGATGTAAAGGAAAATAATTTAACGGACGGCAGCCGTAATCCTATTTTGTTAAGAAATGAAAAAGATGCCGAAAAACTTTTCGGCATCTTTATTAAAAATCCTAATAGTGAAGAGGGGATTAACTCGCTCTTTGATGCGATCGTCTGCTGGGAATTGCATGGCAAAAAAGAATCTGTTAAAAATGCCATGAAAAAATTCGAAGCATTGATCAAGGATAATTCATTAAAGGATAGGTTTTATAACCGTCTCGGTCAATATTACATTTCTGCATTTAATAAATTAAGTGCAGAACCGGATGTAAAATTTATAGATGCTTATTTCATCTTGCTTAATCCGAAAGCGATTTCTTCTTTCCTGAATATTTAGTCGGCTATAGCCACAGAAGCGGCATAAACATTAGCCGCACCGCCTTCCAAAAGAATTTTAGCGCATTCCGAAGTTGTTGCACCTGTTGTTATAACATCGTCTATCAGCAGCACACTTTTATTCTGTAATAATTTTTTGCTGCGGAGTGCAAATGCATCTTTCATATTTTCTTTTCTTTCAGATAAGTTCATAGTCGTTTGTGTTTCGGTAAAACGGACGCGCTTTATTAATCTGCTTTTTACCGGAACATGTAAAATTTTTTTCATTCCCTTTGCAATGAAATCCGATTGATTGTACCCGCGCTCCGCACGTTTTAAGTGATGCAGAGGAATCGGAACAATCCAATCAATTTTCCATTCTCGAATTTTATCGTTAACGGAAGCAGCTAGTAATTTCCCCAGGAAAATTCCGATACTGAATTTGCCGTTGTATTTCAGATCGTGGATTATATCCTGAAGCTCTTTATCTTTCTCAAAAACAAAGAGTGAAGTAAATCCTTTTATGATCTTCTCGCTCTTAAATTTTCTTGCAAATTCGATCTCGGTTCTTTCGCGCTCAGCATGTTTTATTTTTGATAGACAAGAGTTGCATACAACTACTTCTAAATTGGTAAGTTTATTTTTGCAAGAAGGGCAGAAACGCGGGAGGAAGAAATCGGAAATGTCGGTTAGAAAGTTCATCTGTTATTAAGAAATTCCATTCTCAATAAAATATTTACCGCATTTTTTATCACTCAACTCAAGATGGTTAAAGAACCACTGCCTAATTCCTTTTAACTGTTCGATTCCAATCGTCTCAAGTCCTTTACTGAATCTGTCTGTAGAAGAAAGCATCTGCTTGTAAAACCGGTCATGCTCAAGCTTGTGGGAAAAGTATCCGGGAAATTTTGTTGACCTCATCAAATTTTCTTCGTTCTCAAAATGAACTTCCACAACTTCAAGTAGTTTGTACAGATAATTTTTAATCATCTTTTTATCTGCAGTGAGTATTTTATCATACAGTTTATTAACTAACAAAGCCATTGATTGATGCTGTTCGTCAATCGAGATGACGCCAATAAGTTCGTTCTTGGTAATTTCAATGAAGTTCATTGCAGAGACCATTTATAATATTGAAACTAAGAGCATTTGAAAAATTATATTGGATTGTCATAGCGAACGAACATCGTGAGTGAAGCAATCTAAAAATATTATACAGATTGTTTCTCCCAACTCTTCGCTGAGCTCAGAGTTGGAATCGCAATGACAGACCACTAAATCTTTCCGGAAAACTCACTAAATCATTCCGGACCGTTTTCGTAAAAACCACTCGGCAGCAAATAAAATTATAATTAATAGAAGCACCCGCTCATCGGACCATAAATTATATTCTTTCTTTGTACCGGTCTCTTTAATGGGATTTCTATTTATCCCCCGCAGTTTATCAAGCAGATTAGAATAATTATCAATTGAATAATACTCTCCGCCCGTTGATTTTGCAAGCATTTTTAAGAATGCGGGACGCATGCGCGTATCAATCTTTTCGATTTGCGTTTCACTGACACTGAATCGCCCGATGCCGGTTTTCATCTTTGTACTGCTCAATAATGACGAAGCAGAGAAGAGATAATCACCGGATTCATTTGGAGTAAATGCTGCATTGTAAATTCCGCTTCCTGCGGGCGTTAGTGCTAGATCGAATTTCTTTTCACCTTTCGAAATTTGTAATTCAATTTGTGCCGTGTCAATCGGCGAGAAAGTATTATCATATAACTGTGCTGTAAAATTCACTTCTTCATTCGGAGAGTATATTTTTTTATCGGTCGAAACACTGAACTGTTTTTGCTGAGACGAAAGGTTAAGCCATTTTACAATGTCGTTAATAAAGTTATCAAAGAACTCGGGATGTTTTTCTGCCGTCTGCAATTGCCATTTCCAAATATCTCCTGCTAATATTGCGAATGCTCTCTGCTTGCCTAAACTTCGTGAAATCACTAAAGGATTTGCAATCGGAATATTTCTCACCTTTGCTGACACTAAAGAATTGCTTCCCGGTTTGATTTGAATTTTCACCGCTGCCTGTGAGACGGGAGGCAGATTGTTCCAAATTTCCTTTTTGTTACTTCCCGTAGAAAATGATGATGAGTATAAATCGCTGTTAAGTTCAGGCAAAACTTGAATGAGCTCCGTGTTGTTATTTTCAATAGTGAATGGGAGAACATTTTCTAACGATCTCAACTGCCTAATATCAACGTTGCTTGAAAGCAAAATAAAAAACGGTTTGTTTTGATTATTGACCGCAGATGAAATTTTATCAATTAAATTTTGAGGTGTTGAGGAAGAAGGAAAGTCAACCAGGAATAAAACATCAGCGCTGTCTATTGCAGATGTTTTTACTTCGCTCAAAAATTTATTGGCTGAAGTCTGTATAATTTTTCTGAGCAGTATATTTTTGTCGGTTGTAATCGCTTTTGAAATTGCAGAAACATCCGCCGATGGACTGCCGGCAACCAAACAAACTTTTAATTTTGTATCAAGCACGTTTAGAAAAATTACTTTGCCGTTGTTAGATGTTGTTACTTCACCTTTCAACGGTGAAACGGAAATGCTCAATTTTTTTTCACCGCCGGAACCCGGTTTATAATTGAAACTTATTTTATTCAGTCCGGTTTCGCTTAAGAGAATATCTTTTGTGTCAAGAAGTTTATTCTCTTCATAAAATGCAACGCGCGTATTGCCGCCGCCGAATCCGATATTTTTTATTGCCGTTTCAATAACAGTTGGTTTTTCCGCGTAGATTGTGTTATTGTATTGAACATTATAAATAAGAATATCTTTCTTCTCTGTAGAATCTCCGACTCCAACCGTAAAGACAGGTAATTGTAATTTTTCCACCTGGTAGGTAGGATCATTTCCGTCATTGATAATACCATCACTGAGAATAACGGCAGAGTTTACAGAAGTGCCTTTCTTTTTGATAAGATCAATGACAGTTGAAAAATTTGTTTGTGCTTCTATGAAATTTAATTTGGATGAACCTGCATCCTGAACAGAGTCAACTTTCTTCCCAAAGAAGAATATTTGAGATCTTATATCACTTCTGCCGGAAATATTTTTTATAAGTGAGTTTATTTGTTCTAATCTCTTTGAACTATCCTTTGCTGCAAGTGAATTTGAATTATCTATAAATACTAAAGTCTTTGATTCAACATTGGAATGAAACACTACAGAAATAACCGGTTCGAAGATCATTATTAAAATTAAAATGAAAATCAGTGCACGAATAATGATTAGAAATGTTTTTAATGGTAAAGATACATTCGGGATTGTGTACTTATAAATGTAATACGTAAAAGCGGATAGTATAATTACAAAGACAAAAATTAGCCAGGGATTAACAGATGTTGATATGCTAAAAATTTCAGCAAGTATCATTCAACGTTCAGGACTTTTGTTTGTATAATTTTTCCAATTGCCATGATTTCATAGTATCATAAGTTTCGTAATCTGTCAAGTCAAAATGGATTGGGGTTACCGATACATAATTTTGCTGAACAGCATGCTGATCAGTTTCCAAAGTAGAATCAGCTTGAACTAAATTGCCCGTTAACCAGTAATACTTTTTCCCGTAAGGATCTTTGCGTTCTTCGTAGATATCATCCCATTTTGATTTACCTTGCTGTGTTAACATAACTCCGGAAATTTCTTCTTCGGGAAGATCGGGTACGTTCACATTCAACAATGTTCCGGTTTTTAATTTATTTTTTACGATCAGCTTGGTAAGTTCAAGAGTAAACTTTGCTGCGTATTCATAATGTTTAGGATCATGACTTGTAACCGAAACTGCGATTGAAGGTACATCCATAATAGCAGCTTCACGTGCGGCGGAAACTGTTCCGGAATAAATAATATTAATTGCAGTGTTCGATCCAAGATTTATTCCGCTAATAACTATATCCGGCGGTTCTTTCATAATGTTTCTTATACCGATTTTAATACAGTCAGCAGGAGTTCCGTCAATTGCATAACCAAAAAAATCTCCGTTCTTATAATACTCGGTAATTCGAAGAGGGATTTTCATAGTAATTGCATGACCGACGGCGCTTTGTTCTGTACGCGGTGCAATTACAATCACTTCGCCTAATTTCTTCATTTCGTTTGCAAGTGCGCTTATTCCACGTGAGTCAATTCCGTCATCGTTTGAGATAAGTATTTTCAATTTTTTTCCAAGGATTAATTAGATATTTATTTCGCCTGTGTGCAAATATACTGAATAGATAAGAAGCATTGAAATCATTTCTCTTCTACAAAGCAGTGAAGAAAATTCGAAAACTTATCCTAAAAAAGTTTAATTTTATCCGCGAAATAAAAACCAAAACTTCCTATGCGTTTAATAAGAATTATTTTATTTGCATTGATAATTACGGCTCAAATAAACGCTCAAACAGATACTGCTGCTTCATCCATGGAGATTTTTATAATTGATTCGTATATAACTCCTGAAGTACCTAATAAGTTTATTCTTTCTTTTTTTACCAGCGACAGCGCTACTTCTAAATTGATAATTATGGATAAGAAGATTTTCGATGTTTCGAAAAAATTATCCGAGAATCATAAAATTGAAATTGAGCTTAGCCAATTAAATTTAGATTCCGCAATGTTTAAGTATGTAGTTGTTGCATATGATCGAAAAGGGAACGAAACTCACAGCGAGGTTTATCACGTGGAAATTCCGCAAGGTTTGGTTATTACAGAAGAGCAGGATGTTGGTATGTTCAGAATTTGCCTTGGTGGAATTGTATTTGCAATTCCTTCACCGACTTATTTATGGATGAACAACGAAAATCACTGGTCAATAACCAAAGAGATTCCGCTCTTTTCATTTTATTCCGTAGGATATAATTATCCAGCCGGATATTTAGGAGTTGAGTATTCGTATGTTTTTAATGCGAACCGTAAAAATTTTTTACGAGTAGGTTACAAACAAATTTTTCAAGTTCAGGAAATAAAATATATCTCGCCCGGTTTAAATTATTTTACAGATTTTAACGGATACAATGGATTAAGCGCAGAACTTTCTATAGGTTTATTTCAGATTCAAAATGTTTTTACATTTTATACGCGTTACAGATATAATTTTCAGTTACAGAATAACGGGACGGGTTTTCATGAATTATCAATCGGGTTGTTTTCAAACTTCTTTTCACTAAATCTTTAGAAAAAATTGAACAAGAAAAAAAATAGTTTTGTTGATCTCGGTTCAAGGGGACGGCTTAATAAGAATAATAAATTGAATGATCTTACAGGTAAAGAGTGGTTAAAATTTACCAAGAGCTGGTTCATTCATCGTCCGCCGCGAAGAAAGGAAGATGAAATTCTCCATCCGGCTAAATTTCCGGAATCGTTGGTTGAAGAGTTCATAAAATTTTTTACAAAAAAAAATGGTTGGGTCTTAGATCCGTTTATGGGAACGGGTAGTACACTAATTTCTGCTTCCGGCATGAATCGTAATTCTGTAGGAATAGAACTGAATAAAAATTATTACCGGACTTCATCAAACAGAATTTCAAAAAGAGGATTTAAGAAATTAGCTTTCACAATTAACGGAAATTCACTTCATCTGAAAGAGTTGCTATCTAAAAACGGATTTGCAAAAATAAAATTTGATTACACGATTACTTCTCCTCCGTACTGGAATCAACTTCTAAGAAATTCAATCCGTCAGAAAGACAGATCGGCAAAAGGATTGGATACGAAATATTCCGAGAATAAAAATGATATCGGGAACATAAATTCTTATGAAGAGTTTATAGAAAAACAAGCACAGGTATTCGATCAAGTGTATGATGCGGCAAAGACGAATGGTTATCTAACAATTATTACAAACAATGTTTATTTTGATGGAAGACTTTATCCGCTGGCGTTTGATACTGCAATCTCGTTAACAAAACGCGGTGAAAAAAGCTGGGTGCTGAAAGATGAAAAAATTTGGCTGCAAGATGATAAAAAATTGATTGCACTTGGAGTGAACAATGCGTGGGTCGGCAACCGCCACCATCAATATTGTTTGATTTTTAGAAAAGAGAAATGATGGAAGGAATTTTATCGGTAAGTGAAATAACGGGACTTATCAAACAAACGCTCGAAGAAAATTTTTCCGAGGTAAATGTAATCGGAGAGATTTCAAATTTCAAAGCGCATGTATCAGGGCATTGGTATTTCACACTAAAAGATGCAAACGCACAGGTAAGCTGTACAATGTGGCGCGGGATTAACAATTATGTTTTTTTTACTCCTCAAGACGGAATGAAAATAATTATTACAGGAAAAATTACTGTTTATCCTCCCCGCGGGAGTTATCAAATAGATGTACGTTCTATGAAGCCGGCCGGAGTCGGAGAACTTCAAGCAGCATTTGAAAAACTTAAACAAAAACTTTCTGCTGAGGGATTGTTTGATGAACAATTCAAGAAACCGATTCCTAAGTTTCCTCAAAAAATCGGAATTGTAACTGCTATTGACGGTGCTGCATTTCAAGATATGAAAAGTATTGCTTTACGCCGTTATCCATTGGTTGAACTGGTAATTGCATCAAGTAAAGTTCAGGGTGAAGGAGCTGCGTCTGAAATTGCTGAAAATATAAAACTATTAAACAAGCAAGACGATATTGATGTTATTATTGTTGGACGTGGCGGCGGGTCTTTGGAAGATTTGTGGGCGTTCAACGAAGAAATTGTTGCGCGAACAATTTTTGATTCGCAAATTCCAATCATCAGTGCTGTCGGACATGAAATTGATTTTACCATTTCTGATTTCGTCGCTGATCTAAGAGCGGCAACTCCATCTGCTGCAATGGAGCTTGCTACACCAAGTAAAGATGAGCTCTTTGCTTTTATTGGCGAATTTTCCGATTATTTCCCGGAGAAAATGTTGGAAATCGTTTCAAACTATAGTGATGAAATTAATCAGGCGATTTCTTCTTACGGTTTCCGTGTACCGCAGGATATCGTTAAAAATAAAATTCAATTACTTGATAATTTGAGCTACCGTTTTCAAAATAACTTTGATATTAAACTTTCCGATCGGAAAAAGGGTTTGGAATTATTAGAAAGCAAAATTGATTCTTTGAACATTGATAACATTCTCAAAAGAGGTTTTTCAATTATAAAACAAAATGATAGATATATTACACGTAAGAAAAATTTAGATAAAGATAAATCATTAGATATAAAATTTTATGATGGAGAAGTGAGAATAAAATGAGTAAGAAAAAAGAGAACACGTTTGAAGAATCATTGAACCGGCTTCAAGAAATCTCCAATTCGCTTGAAAGCGGCGATGTCGGTTTAGAAGAATCAATCAAATTGTATGAAGAGGGAATTAATTTAGCTAAACTGTGTTATACAACTTTGAAAGATGCTGAATTAAAAGTAACAGAATTGAAAAAACAATTGGAACTAAGTATCAAACAATAGTTTTGTAAACGACAGGATATTATTAATGGTTGATGAATCGAAATATAAAGTTCTTTTTAGGGTTAATTCACCTGCAGACGTAAAAACATTATCCATAAACGATCTAAGAACACTTTGTGTAGAAATCCGTGAATATATGGTAGATGTAATTTCGCAGATAGGAGGACACTTCGGAGGCGGACTTGGAACAGTTGAGCTTACGGTAGCACTTCATAAAGTTTTTGATACTCCGAACGATCTTATTGTTTGGGATACAGGTCATCAAGCTTATCCGCATAAAATAATAACCGGAAGACGAGATCAGTTAAAAACAATTAGAAGATTAAATGGAATAAGCGGATTTCTAAAACGAACAGAGAGTGAATACGATGCTTTCGGTGCCGGACATGCTTCAACATCAATATCCGCCGCTCTTGGAATGGCTGTAGCCCGCGACATTCAGAAGACAAATAAAAAAGTTATTGCAGTGATCGGTGATGGTGCAATGACTGGCGGAATGGCTTACGAAGCGATGAACAATTCAGGTTTAATCAAAAGTAACTTAATTGTTGTGCTGAATGATAATAATATGTCAATAGCTCCAAACGTTTGGCAGATCTCAAATTATTTCAGCGAGATGATAGCACATCCGGATTACAATAGGTTAAAGGGTGCAATATGGGATCTAACCGGAAAGCTTGACAACTTTGGTGATAGAATTAGAAGAGTTACTGCGCGGGTAGAATCCGGAATCAAATCTATGATTACACCAGGCATGTTGTTCGAAGCTTTGGGATTTAGATATTTCGGACCGGTGAACGGACATAGTTTAGAGCAGTTAATTAAAATTTTTGAACAGATAAAAAATCTAAAAGGACCAATTCTCGTTCATACAACAAGTGAAAAGGGAAAAGGTTATAAGCCGGCAGAGAATCATGCCCAACGTTTACATGCAGCTACTCCGTTTGATAAAGTAACCGGTGAATCAATTAAGAAATCCGGCGGAAGTCCTGCATATACAACAATTTTTGGCAACGCATTAGTAGAAATTGCAAAACAAAATCCTAAAGTGATTGGAATTACTGCTGCAATGCCTGATGGAACCGGACTTGATATTTTCCAGGCAGAAATGCCGGAAAGATATTTTGATGTAGGAATTGCAGAAGAGCATGCTGTAACTTTTGCCGCGGGGATGGCAACACAAGGAATTATTCCTGTGGTAGCAATTTATTCTACTTTTCTTCAACGGGCATTCGATCAAATGATTCACGATGTTGCCCTGCAGAAACTTCATGTGGTTTTTGTTTTAGATAGAGCAGGTTTAGTAGGTGCGGATGGACCAACGCATCATGGTTCATTTGATCTTACTTACTTGCGTTTGATACCGCATATGGTAATCATGGCACCAAAAGATGAAGCGGAGCTCCGCGATATGCTTTTTACTGCCGTTAATTATATGAATGGACCAATTGCGATTCGTTATCCGCGAGGGTCTGTACTTGGAGTTCCTTTACAAGATGGATTTACTCAAATACAAATCGGCAAAGCTGAACGGCTAACTAACGGGCAAGACGTTGCTCTGCTTGCAGTAGGAAAAATGGTTGAGTATTCTAAAAAAGCTTCGGAGAAATTATTGGCGGAAGGTATTCATTGCGAAATAATTAATATGCGTTTTATAAAACCTTTAGATGTTGATATTTTAAATGATGTAATTACACGATTTGAAAAAATTGTAACTCTTGAAGAAAGTACAATTGTCGGTGGATTTGGAACAGGTGTGTTGGAATATCTTGCCGAAAGAAACTTAAAAAATGATGTTCTTAGAATTGGATTACCGGATAAATTTGTTGATCATGGAACTCAAGAAGAATTGCATAAACAGTTAGATATAGATCCTGACGGTATAGTTGAAAAAATTAAAAAATTTCTCAACACAAAAATAAATCGAGGGGTAGTAGCTTAATGGAAAAAACAAAAGTTGCCGTTATCGGTCTTGGCGGAATTGCTCAGCTGGTTCATTTACCTATATTATCAAAGTTGATGAATGTTCAAATTTCTGCTGTTGTTGATAGGAATAAAAATCAGCTTAATTCGGTAGGAGATATATTCAAGATAGAAAATCGTTATACCGATCATAAAGAAATGCTTGATAAAGAAGACATAGATGCTGTTATAATTGCGACGCCGACTAATACTCACCTCGATATTGCATTAGATTGTCTAAAGGCAAATAAACATATCTTGATAGAAAAACCGATTGCAAGAAGTGTCTCGGAAGCAAAGCAAATAAATACGGCATCTAAGAAATATAAAAAACAAGTAATGGTTGGAATGAATTTACGCTACCGCCCTGATGCAATGCTGATGAAAAGTTTAGTAAACAGTGGTGAACTTGGAGATATTTTTTATATACGCTGCGGCTGGTTAAGAAAACAAAGCAGCGAACAAAAATGGTTTATTAACAAGAGTCAATCAGGCGGTGGTGTAATTATAGATCTTGGAATTTTAATCCTTGATTTGGCCCTTTGGATTTTGAATGATAAAAAAATGAAAAGTGTTTCAGTTCAAAAGTTCAATCATAATACAAAAGATGTTGAAGATTCTGCAATCGGGTTGGTTCGTTTCGATGATGACCGTGTGATCAGCTTTGAAGTAAGCTGGGGGTTGCATTCGGAATGGGATAAATTTCATCTTGCGGCATTTGGTACTGAAGGCACGGCTCATCTTAATCCTTTACGCGCATATAAACGAATGGAATCAAGTCATATTGATTATACTGTTGCAAATCAAGCTAATCAAACAAATCTATTTAAGAAATCCTATGAAAATGAATTAAAACATTTCATCGGAGTTGTTCGTGAAAATACACCGGTTATTTCTACTGGGGATGATGCAGTTTCACTGATGATTTTATTGGAAGCACTGTATAAATCGGCTAAACTTAGGAAGGAAGTTAATCTCTAATAATTATGAAGACAAAGATTCTTTTAGTTGATGATGAAAAAGATATTGTAGAATTTCTTCAATATAACTTGATCCAAGAGGGATTTAAGGTAATTACAGCTTTTAATGGAAAAGAAGCGCTGGAAAAGATTTCTCAAAAGCCGGATTTGATTATACTTGATGTTATGATGCCAAAAATGGACGGCTACGAAGTATGTTCAAAGATCAGAAGCATGGAAGATTTTAAAAACACACCCATAATTTTTTTAACCGCTAAAGCAAGCGAACAAGATGAAGTCTTAGGATTGAATATTGGTGCGGATGACTTTATTCCAAAACCAATTTCTCCTAAAAAATTAGTTGCACGTGTTAAATCAAATCTTCGCAAGCTGGAAGCACCTCAAACTGAAATTAACAAAAGTGTAGAAATAAAAGCCGGACAATTGACGATTAATAAAGAAAAATACACGGTTTCTTTAGCTGGGAAACAGATAGTATTTCCAAAAAAGGAATTTGAGATACTTGCTTATCTTGCATCTCATCCCGGTAAAGTTTTTCACAGAGATAGAATGCTTAGTGATATTTGGGGCTCTGAAATATTTGTTGTAGAAAGGACAATTGATGTTCACGTTAGAAAGATAAGAGAGAAACTGGGAGATTATGCAGATTTGATTGAAACAATAAAAGGCGTTGGATACCGGTTTAAGAGCGATGAGTAATCTCAAAAAATATTTTTTCTTCTCAAAAAGAATAATTCTAGTAATCTATTCTGTCACAACTTTCCTAATAATTTTGTTTTCTTATTTTTTCAATCTTACCATAATACAATTACTTGGTACAATTTTATTTTTTGCTATTCTGGATTCAGTCTTAATTTTTATCATCAGTAAAAGCAGGAAAGATGAATTATTAACAATTAAAAATGTAATTGAGAGGATCCGGACAAATAGTTTCAATTCAGCTGATGAAATTAAATTAGGGAACGACTTAAAAGAATTAGAAGAAGAAATCAAATCAATGTTTTTAAGAACTCAGAACGATATAACGAACTTAAAAAGACTTGAACAAGTCCGGACAGAATTTTTAGGAAATGTTTCTCACGAACTGCGCACCCCGATTTTTGCAATACAGGGTTATATAGAGACATTACTCGATGGGGCAATAAACGATGAGAACGTAAACAAATCCTTTTTGCAAAAAGCGATTCAGCATACAAACAATCTCAATAATCTTCTCAATGATTTGATCAATATTTCGATGATAGAATCCGGACAGATGTTGATGAGTTTCCGTTATTTCAATGTTCACGAATTTTTAGAGGGAATAGTTCACGAGCTTAAACCCGTTGCAGAAAAGAAAAATCTTGAATTAAATCTTGTTGAATTCAATCCCACGCTACAATTATTTGGAGATAAACAGCGCTTAAAACAAGTGATGACTAATCTAATTCAGAATGCATTGAAGTACACTGAAACTGGAAAAGTGGATGTAGGTGTTGTTGAAGAAGGAAGTAACGGAAGAATTTTTGTTCGTGATACGGGAATTGGAATTTCCCCAAATGAAATTAACAGAATATTTGAAAGATTCTATAGAGTTGATAAAGACAGATCAAGAGAGATGGGCGGAACGGGATTAGGGTTAGCAATCGTTAAACATATAGTAGATGCACATGGTTCTAAGGTTGAATTAGTCAGTCACTTGGGAAAAGGAAGCGAGTTTTCATTTGGTTTGAAGAAATAGTCATTGCAATTCATTAATAATTAGACCGAAAACAAAACTTTTTCAATAAAAATCTTAATCCAGAATTTAATTCGTCAATTTATTGACATAAATAAGTGGTTTAGCTTATATTTACGGCTCAAAAATTGAGCGGTTGGAGGAAGAATGTTTGCAGTTGTTGATATCGCTGGGCAGCAATTTAAGGTACTGGAAAATAACAAGTATTACGTCCCGCGGTTAGAAGCTGAGCCTAATGCCGAGGTCACGTTTGATTCCGTATTTATGCTGGGTGATGATAAATCTACTAAAGTTGGTGCGCCAACGGTTAAAGGTGCGAAGGTTCAAGCAAAAGTTTTAGAACATCTGAAAGATGAAAAAGTAATTGTGTTCAAAAAGAAAAGAAGAATTTCTTATAGAAGAAAGAACGGACACAGACAACTATTAACTAGAATAGAAGTTACTAAGATTTCTTAGTAGCGGAGGATTTTTCAATGGCACATAAAAAAGGTCAAGGTTCATCCCGTAACGGTCGCGATAGTAATCCGCAGTATCTTGGTGTAAAAGCTTTCGGCGGCGAAAAAGTTACAGCAGGATCAATCCTTGTTAGACAAAAAGGAACAAACTTTCATCCCGGTAAAAATGTAAAATTAGCCGGCGATCATTCCTTGTTTGCAACTGTTGATGGAGTTGTTAAGTTCGAAAGGAAAAAGAACGATAGACAATTTATCAGTGTTTACGAAGCAACAGCATAATAATTTTTTAATATCAAGTAATAAAAAACCCCGACTTAGCCGGGGTTTTTTAATTTACAGATGAATTAGTTTAGAAACCTAATCTTGTCATATCTTCAACCAATCCTTTCACTGCTTTAACGGAATTATCGAGAGCGGTTTGTTCTTCAGTATCAAGTTTAAATTCGATAATTCGTTCAGCACCATTAGCACCTAGTACAGCCGGTACGCCAACATAATATCCTTTTACTCCAAACTCGCCGTTTAAGAATGCGCAAGTCGGGAGAATTCTTTTTTCATCATATAAAATAGCTTCACTCATCGCAACTGCAGAAGAAGCTGGTGAATAGAATGCTGAACCGGTCTTCAACAATTTAATAACTTCGCCGCCAGCCATTTTAGTCCTGTTAACCATCGCATCCATAACTTCTTTTGCTTTGTTTTTATCATTGTATTTTCTTTCCAACAATTCCATAATCGGTATGCCGTTTACATTTGCATACCTTACGATAGGAACCATAGTGTCACCATGTCCGCCAAGAACCATAGCATTAACATCTTTAACTGAAACGCCAAGTTCCCAAGCAATGAATGTTGCAAAGCGAGAGGAATCAAGAACGCCGGCTTGACCAATAACACGATTTGTGGGGAAGCCGGTAATTTTTTGAAATAGTGTTACCATTGCATCAAGAGGATTGGAAATTACAATTACAATTGCGTTAGGTGCATATTGTTTTACATTCTCAGCAACTGTCTTCATAATTTTTGCATTCGTTACAAGAAGGTCATCGCGGCTCATGCCGGGTTTTCTTGGAAGTCCAGCCGTGATAATCACAAGATCAGATCCTTCAATATCTTTGTAGTCATTCGTTCCTCTAAGATTAACATCAAACAAATCAACCCTCGAAGCTTCCACTATATCAAGTGTTTTGCCTTGAGGAAGGTCTTCAACGATATCAAATAAAACTACGTCACCTAATTGTTTTTGAGCGATCAATTGTACAAGTACACCACCGATCTGTCCGCCGCCGATTAAAGCAATTTTTTTCCTTGCCATATAATTCTCCGTTTGTAATAAATAAATAGATATACAGACAAAATATATGAAGAATGAGTTCAATTTTCATAAAACAAATTTGGACAAAAAATACAGTTGGTATTACTTTAATTTAATTTCTAGGATTGCCTCTGTTCCGGTAGGGGTAAAATTATATCTGAGATCGTTCAAAAAAGAACGCATGATGTGTATTCCTCTTCCGCTGTCCTTCAATATATTTTCAGGTTTGGTAGGGTCCGGTACGGAATCAATATTAAATCCTTTCCCTTCATCTTTTATAATAACTGTCATTTTATCTTCATCAACTTTAACTGTAATCTTTACTTTTTTATTTACATCTAGTTTGTTGCCGTGCACAATACTATTCGAGGCAGCTTCCGAAAAAGAAAGCGCTATACTGTTTAGCTTTTCATCATTCAAATTATATTTTTTCGCCAATCCAATTATGAACTCTTCAAGTTCAGGCAAAAGCTCGGGATCGCTCTGGATTTCTTTCTCGTAAATTATTTCCGGCAACTTTTCTCCGTCAATTAATTCAATCAGCTGTGTCGAAAAATATAACTACTTGTTCACTCTTACAATAGTAAATCTTGAGTATAAAAAAAATCTAAATTTTATAATTAAGCTTAATACTCATATTAGCCATTTCACGGTTCGTGTTATCTTCAGACTTAATAAATTCATACCAGCCGTAAAACTTAAGATTAATCTTTTCTCCAACCATATAGCTGATTTCGGCAAGTGGTCCGATACTTCTATAATCTGAGATTTTAATTTTTTCAATTCCTTTGTTAAAATTGAAGGTCTCTAATGAAAAATAACGAACACCTATTCCTACACTAAGTGATTGAAACTCATAATATATTTTTGGATCAGCATACTGTTCACTTAAGTAACGTAACGGCTTACTTGAAAAACTAGACCACTTAAAATCACCTTGTTCCGATAATTTTAAATAACCGGAAAAAAATAATCTAATTTTGTGACTGAATTTATAATTGGAAGAATCTCTAAACACAAATTGGCGGAATGAATAACTCCTAAAATTAGGATTGAGTTCTTCATAATCGAAGACAGTGTAATTTGCCGATACCTCGGCAGAGTTTGACGATGAAAAATTTCCGGTTGTAAAAGCACCACCGGATGAAAACTTTAATGTTCTCTTATTATTGTTATTAGAGCTACGCTGCGCGAAAATATAAACTAGTTTGTTTAAGCTTCCTTCCAGATTAACAAATATTCTGAAAAATGGATTTAATTCTTTTTCAAAGAGTATTCTGCCGATTGACAGTAATTCGTCCCTGTCATCATAATTAAGATTGCTTGGAGTATCGTACTTTAATTTTCTATGGAAAATGCTGAATGTAATTTTATCACTGCGGGATAAATTTATTTTACTTAGTAACGAAATATTCGCGAATTGAGAGGTGTTATTCTTTTGTTGTTCAATGTCGTTGCGTTCGTCAATAATAATGTTATTAAGTCCGTCAATAGACATTGGTTGATGTTTTTCGTCTCGTTCAGAAAAAGTAAACCGAAAGGATAAATTAATATCGTCAGTTAGATAATCGGCAGAAGATGTAAAATCAATACGCGATTCTTCAATGCGTGTATCGTAATTTGTGTTCGCGACATTCGTAAATGATATATAGCGAGTGTTCCTGTCAATCCTGCGCCAAGCAATCCTACCCTGAATATCGAATGATAACGGAGAATTTGCCGGTGCGAATTTGATCTTATCTTGAATTGAGTAATTTGATTCTATTCTACTCTGAATATTGTTCGTAATATTAAATTGTACTGCACTTACGGGATCAGCCGTAAAGTAAAAATCTTTTCTTTGCTGTGAATAATCGGCTGATATTGAATTGTGAAAGCTTTCTTCAAATATGCTGTTTAAATCAAAACTGATTAATCGTATGAAATTTTTTCTCGGAGAAATATCTTCATTTTGAAATTTCATAAGTGATGATAAATCAAAATCGCCAAAATTGAACTTATCAATATTAAATTCCGAGCCGTAGATAAATCCGTTATTAGCTTCACCTATCTGGTTGTTTTGTGAAAAACCTCCGAACGGAGTAATTTCCATATTGTTTAACGGAATGAATTTTGTAAATACTGTTGTAGTAAATAGAGATGTTTTATTTATTGCTAATTCTCGATCATCTGTATAGAAATTATTATTTATCAAAATACCAAGCTTTAATTTCTCCGATAAATCATATTGTCCCAATGCCCAAAGGAATTGTTCATCCTTTATGTTTTTGGTGGAAGACTTAGTAACAGTTGAGTTAAAGTTTTCTTTAATACCGAAAAATAATTTATCAGAACCCAGAAAATATTTTAGAAAAGTACTGTAATTAAAAGTGTTGAGTTGTTTATCGAAATTATTGATTATCTGTTTATCACTAAAACTCAATTTAGAAAAACTCAAGCTGTCTTTCCCTGCTTGAGCAGAAAGAGTTGAGTTAATAAATAATAGAATAAAATATATTTGAACAAATTTTTTCAATAGGTTCATTTATTTATTATGGAATATAAGTAAATGTAAAACTTTCGCTAAAACTATTCGGATCTATTTCACTTGCAGTATAAGTAAAAACGCGCCAAGTGTATGTTTTGGATGATTCAAGCTGCACAGTTGAAGCATTGACCTTTATTTCTTGATCAACTAATTCTGAAGTGAAATCAAATTCCTTGATTGTTCCATAAATGCCATTTGATTGTATTACTAATTTATATCTGGCCGGCTGCGAAACAGTTTTGAATCGAAATTCTGTAAGTGCGTGAATTATAGAATTATTGGAAGGAAAAGTTAGTGTTGGTGAATTCAATACTAAATCACTAATTACCAAAGTTGATGGACTTTTTAAATATCCTTTATCCACAGCTATAATTTTATAATAATATTTTGTTAAAGGTAAAATATTTTTATTGTCTGAATAAGTTGTTAGCTGAGTAAAATCCAAGTAGTGTAAAGTATCCGGATCAAATGCTTCAGTCTTACTTCTATAAATGTAATATCCTTTAATATCTGTGTCCCAGGGTGGATCCCAATAAAGAAGAATAGCTGGAGTGGTTGGCCAATTGCGTGCATTAATTCTAACATTCATTGGCGATAATGGTGCGTAGATATTAATTGGCTTTGCATAAACAAAATCCGTCATCGAACTTTCATAACCAAATGAATTGACTACACTGATTTTATAGTAATAAGTTAATTCATATTCTAAATGTTCATCAATAAAATAATTATCATTTACCTGTGTTAGGAAAATAAAATTATCGGGAGAATTAATACTTCTGTAAATTTTGTACCCGGCAATATTGCTCTCAGAATTTTTGTCCCACTCAATACCAATTTCACCATCATGAGCACCAAAGACTTGCAGATTTGTTGGAATTGCCGGTGGTTTTCCGTCATCAATCGGTTCTACTAAACTCTCCCTGCTGCAGCTTAAGAATAATATAAATACAATAGAGAGATTTATAAATTTAAATCTTAATAGCATATCCTCGTTTAGGTATTGAAATATTTTTGAATCCGGCCGTTTCAAGATGATTTTTATAAATTTCTTGTTGATCAATTTCCCCATGAACAAGAAAAATATTCTGCATTCTTTTTTTATCAAGCTTTGATGTATAATTAATTAATTCGTTTGCATCTGCGTGTGCACTGAAAGATTGCATCACAATAACTTCAGCCTTAACATTATATTCGTCTCCCAAAATATTAACATTCTTTTCACCGTCAATTAGTTTTCTTCCGAGAGTATTCTCAGCCGAATAGCCAACCATCAAAATTATATTGTTGGAATTCTCAATGTTGTTAGCAAGATGATGTAAGATACGTCCGGCTTCACACATACCCGAACTAGACATTATAATACATGGCCCTGAAACATCATTAAGTTTTTTTGATTCCTCAACACTTGTTATGTAAGTGAGACGGTTGAATCCAAACGGATCATCATTTCTTAAAAGAAATTCGGCAGTTTCAGAGTCGAAACATTCGGGATGGAGGCGAAAAACCGAAGTTGCATTTACAGCGAGCGGGCTGTCAACATAAACAGGAATTCTTCCTGCTTTACCGGTCTCAAAAATTTTATGCAATGAATAAACAATTTCTTGAGTTCTTCCAACACTGAATGCGGGAATAATAATTTTAGATTTATTATTAATTGCTCTTGAAATTACAGCTGATAAGGTTTCCTCAGAATTAGTTGCACTCTCATGAATTTTTCCCCCATAAGTGCTTTCGCAAATAAAGTAATCAACGCTTGGAATATTTTCGGGATCCTTTAATATCGGAAGGTTTGGCCTGCCAAGATCACCGGAAAATGCTAGATTAATAATTTCATCATCTTCCTTAATTGTAAGTGTAACAACAGCCGAACCAAGAATATGTCCGGCATCATAAAACCTGAGTTTAATTCCCGGTACTATTTCGTATTCTTGGTTATAATTTAATCCAACAAAAAGTTCTAATGCTTTAAGAGCATCTTCCGGAACATAAAGCGGTTCAAAAGATTTTTTGCCCTGGCGTTTTCTTTTTTTGTTTACAAATTCAACGTCTTTTTCCTGTATGTGTGCGCTGTCTTGCAGCATAACAACAGATAGATCTCGCGTTGCAAATGTTGAATAAATCTTTCCGAGAAAACCATTTTTAACAAGTGTAGGTAAATTTCCTGCGTGATCAATATGGGCATGTGAAAGGATTACAAAATCAATATCCGAAGGATTGAAAAAATTAAATGTTCTATTTATTTCAAAAGCATCTTTTCTTCTACCCTGATAGAGTCCGCAATCAAGTAAAAAATTTGCCTGTTTGGTTTTTATATAATGCATCGAGCCCGTTACAGTTTGTGCTGCACCTATAAATTGGATTTCCATTTCTTTCCCAAAATTTTGGTATCAAACTATCCAAAGTTTTTTTGAGATTCAATTCACAAGATTATTACGTTTTAAGGAAGGCGGTAATGTTTAAGCTCGAATGATTTGGTAATTTTTATAACCAAGATAGATTTCCCGTGCAGCAGTTTTTACGACTGTTGCAGTTGGAACAGCAAGAAGCATCCCGAAAACTCCAAGCGTTTCACTTCCAATAAGTATTAATAAAATTATTACAAGCGGATGCATATCGGTACTTTTAGAAAAAACGTTTGGCTGAATAAATCCGTTATCAATTGCATAAATACAAGCAAACATAATTATTATACTTGGTATCATTGAGAAATCACCAAATTGAATTATTGACATTATGATCGCAGGTATTCCTCCGATAACCGGACCGAAGTATGGAACTAAATGACCAATCCCGGCAATAAATCCAATGGAAACAGCATTCTCAATACCCAAAATCGCTAGTCCTAAACCGCTTAATATTCCAACAGCGGATGCATCGAAGATCCAGCCGCGGACAAACCTACCGAGTTGATAAGTTATTTTACTTACTACCGAGTAGGAAACTTCAAAGTATTTGTTGGGCATTATGTTTATTATACCGCGCATTAGTCGCTTATTATCTTTAAGTAAGAAAAATGACATAAACGGTATGATGACTAATATAGTAACGAGAGAAACTATACTATAAAAGATTTCGCTGATGTTATTTACCAGGTTGAAAATTACGTTTTGGAAAAAGCTTGTAGCTTTTTGAACGAAGTTAACGGAGTTGAGAAATGGGAAAGAATGTTTCAATGTTTTTTCAAATTTTCCGATTACAAGTTCTAAATTTTCTTGTGATAATGTTCCTCCAAGATTGCTTAACTGATTTACAATCTTGGGCATTAAAAAGGAAACTCCGTTAAAGATTAATGCACCAACCGTGATGAAAACTATCAATACAGAAACAGTTCTGTGTATTCGTCCTTTTTCAAGAAAATCTACAACCGGATTGATAATCATTGAGAAAAGAATTGAAACAATAAGAATTGCTAAAATATTGGCAAATATATATGAGAGATAAACTATTAGACAAACAGAAAATATAAAGAGGACTATTGCTTTAATTTTCTTTATTTGTGTTTCACTGAACTGCATAACAACAATCTTTTAATTGCTAATACAATATTCCGATTTCTACAGAGAAATTCAATTTGATTTATTTGAGCTAAAAAACTTATTTGTGAGGCAAATCCGTAAGACTGAAATTCCATATATTTGTAATGAAATTTTCAACAATATTGGTGAAAGATCATGGCTGAAATTGAGTTACTAAATCAAATTAGAGCAAAAGCTGCTCAACGGAAAAAAACGATAGTTCTTCCTGAATCGCATGATGAAAGAGTTTTAAGAGCCGCAGAAGTATTAACAAAAGAAAAAGTTGCTTCCATAATTACATTAGGTAACGAAGATAAAATTAGAACCGATGCAAAGAAGATAGGTGTTGATCTTCAAGGTATAAGAATAATTGACCCCGACAAAGCCGATAAGTTAAGCGATTTCACAAATTATTTTTTCAATTTACGAAAACACAAAGGGGTAACAATCGAACAAGCACGCGAAACAATGCGCCGTGATATTTTCTTTGGCGCAATGATGGTACGCGAGGGAATGGCGGATGGAAGTGTCTCCGGTTCTTTTGCAACAACCGCAGATGTTATGCGCGCTTCAATTTTTTGTGTTGGAATGAAAGAAGGGATTTCAATTGTTTCAAGTTTCTTTTTAATGGCTTTTCCTGATGTAGTTTATAGTTTTGCCGATTGTGCAGTGAACCCAAATCCGGATGCAAGCCAGCTTGCAGATATTGCAATTTCTACTGCAGAAAACCATAAAAAATTAACCGGTGAAGAACCTTACATTGCAATGCTTTCTTTTTCCACGAAAGGAAGTGCAGAGCATGAGTTGGTTGATAAAGTTCGTGAAGCAACGAAACTTGTTCAAGAAAAACGTCCCGATCTAAAAGTTGACGGCGAACTTCAATTTGATGCAGCAATTGTTGACGGAATAGGTAAGAAAAAAGCTCCCGGTAGTTCTGTTGCCGGAAGAGCGAATGTTTTAGTATTCCCGGATTTGAATGCCGGTAACATCGGCTACAAAATTGCTCAACGACTCGGTAAAGCGGAAGCAGTGGGTCCAATTAATCAAGGGTTGAAAAAACCATTCTTTGATCTAAGTCGCGGCTGCAGCGTTGATGATATTGTTAACACTGCTGCAATTGCTTGTTTAGCTGCCGAATAATTTTAAGGTGGTGACAACTCTCAAGTTGTCACTACTTTTTCTCCATCATTTATTGAACTATAACTTCATAAAATCAGTTTTACAAATAATCAGAGAAAGGGAAGCGATGAAAGCATTTAGATATATATCGTATTTGCTGTTTTTACTGGGAATATCTTTTAATTCAACCGCAAAGAATAATGGAGGCGATCAATTGACTAATACTATTAATGATTTAGTAGTGAAAGATATGAATGGTAAAGAAGTTAAACTTTCTGATTATAAAGGGAAAGTTTTATTAATTGTTAATGTTGCCAGCAAATGCGGTTACACTCCTCAGTACACAGGTTTGGAGGCAATCTATAATAAATACAAAGACAAAGGTTTTGAAATACTTGCATTCCCATGTAATGATTTCGGCGGACAAGAGCCCGGAACAAACGAAGAGATAAAAGAATTTTGCTCCACTAAGTACGATGTCACTTTCAAATTATTTGATAAAATAAAAGTTCTTGGTGATGAAAGATCGTCACTTTATGACCGTCTTATTAATAATAATATTACCGAGAAAGGTGATGTTAAATGGAACTTCGAGAAATTTTTGATTGGGAAAAATGGGAATATTGTTAGTCGTTTTAGAAGTAAAATAAAACCGGAAAGTGATGAGATAGTTGCTGCCATTGAAAAGGAATT
>VEPI01000164.1 GCA_012026935.1 Melioribacter sp.
TTTGAAGATTAACTGCCCCGTAGTGTAATTGGCAACACGTCTGACTCTGGATCAGAAGACTTCAGGTTCGACCCCTGACGGGGCAGCACTAAAAGGTTTGAAAATGAAATATTTTCAAACCTTTTTCTTTTTGACCCGGAAGAAAAGCACTATGACTTTTGGTTTTTGGTTGTATGCACTTTGTATGCACTTCTGCTTTTCAAAGGCAATACTACATTTTTTAATAAATGAACAATTAAAAGCTAGGTTATGATCTTTTGCTTTTTGTGCAAACAATATAATGAATTAGTCTAATAAGAGAAATAACCGGAAGCTATGCAGCTTCCGATTTTGCAATTACATAAGTTTGTGAAATATCAAACACGGTTGCAGTAAAAAAGTGAACATCTTCCTCATCAGAAATCATTTCTGAATTATTTTCTTGCTTGGCTTTAGCTGGAACAAAGATTAAAAAGCCGTGTTCACCTTTGCGAACAATTCTTCCGGCTTTCTTCCACTGTTGAAACCCGCCAATGATGGAAAAGTTTATTTCTGACTGTGCAACTAAAAAACATTGATTGTGAGGTGTTAATAAATGCCCTTCAACTGTAACGATTCCGAATTTATCGGCTACGGCTTGGCGTTGTTCTTCTGTCATTTCAGAAAGAGTTTTACGAATGCGGATGATCTTTTCTTTTTTCTCTTGTCTTAATTGTTGTTTCTGTGCTTGTGATAACATAGCTAAACTCCTTTAAGATTTTTTAAGTGATTTGATAAAAGCATTTAAGAAAGTGTAAGCGGTTGCAAGTGAAGTGAAGCTGTAAGAATGAAGCGCACCTTTGCCGGTAAATACATTTACAAAGAAATTTTGATTTGATTTAAATAACCGAATAAGTAAACCTTTGTGCCGTTTAGAGTAATGAACTATTACAGATGCCATAACCCGACCTTTTACGCCGTTAAAAAACATATTTTGCCCGCTTAGGCACTCTTTTGCTGAATAATGGCTTGTTACCATGTTGGTGTAAGAAAAGATGATAATTCAAGGCAAGGGCGAAACCCGATTGACTAAAATTTATTGAAATTAATTAGAGGGTGAGTTTCATATACCCTTGCCCCGATTGACTACCAAGATTCGAATAACACTAAGCTTGTTTGCCGGCGGGCAAAATAATGCTTGCAATAGCTGAACGAAGTGAAGCAAACAATTAAGAAAAGTAGTTGCTTTAAGCAATTTATGAGTTTGGAAATTGGCGCATCTTTTTGATTCAAAAAGTGTGAGCAAGAGACAAACGAATAATTTGCGTTCATGTTTTATGAGGGAAATATTTTTGAATGTCTTTGATGAAAAAGTATTGACCGAACTGAAAGTAGATCTCCGCTTTGTGAGGCGAATGAATGAGCCGAATCAGAGCGGTATTTTGTCAGCGAACAATTTTAAGTGAATCGAAGTGAACGCAAATTTGTGAGCTATAGGTATGTAAAAAGAGAAGGGTTACCAAAAATGATAACCCTTTCTCGAAATGATTAATTGAGTTTGGTGAAAGTTGAGGAATTCTGAACAACTTTACCCTCAGCGGTTTTTGTTACGACACACACATACAGAATACTGTGCTGATATTTTGTCGCAATGTTCTTCTGTGTTGCGTTCAAATCAATTTCCAGCTCATACGTCTGTGCAAAGTTGTATGTAGCAACTTCTTTTGAAAGAGAAATGATCTTGAACGGCTCATCTTCTGCATTCGCTGGATCATAGTAACAGACTATAGCATTTGCAGAAAGATTGACCTCATCCGCTCCAAAAACCGATGCAGTATTTAAAATCGGGATAGTTGCAGTGACTTTATCAGCTGCTACTGACGCAACTGCGATCTGCAGTGGGAATCCTTCCGGAGCGAGAATGTTCTGCTCAGTTGGTTTTTCAATGGAAGAGTAAGCGAAGTTGCTTTGAAAGATTTCATTGAAAACAGAGCTTGCAACATTTCTAACTTTCTTCCAAATAGAAACAAGTGAAGTGAGTGCAAGAATAGCACTTGCAAATTTTGCAGTGACAGAGAATTTCTGACGAACACTGATAACGGCTGGATCTTGGCTTGCATTAAAACTAGATGGACGAGCTGCCAATACAGTGTGCCCATCAACTGTTCTCGCGGAAAGATTGCCGAGCTTCCCGGATAAATTTCCGATGACATTTCCATTTACGATTGCCATGGTAAAACCTCCTAAAGTTATGATGAATTACGGAGGCAATTTTATAGGATTGAACAGACGTGTTCACTGTAATAATGGGAAAGTAAAAGAAAACGATTTTGAAGTGTTGCAATGGCTTGGATGTGGCTTGTTACAGGCTTGTTAGGGGCTGGTTTGATAAGGGAAAAGAAACGCGCATATTTCTTCTTTTCCGGAATAGGATTGTATTAACTGAATCATAGCATAGATGATATTTTTCTGAGAGAATAAAAATTGATTCGATCTGATTGTAAGTCTTTCGCAATTCTAGGTATTCTGATTTAATTTGAAGATTGCGAAGGACCAATTCATTGATTAATCCAAGTTGATGATATTTCTGGAATTTGGATTCATTTCTAATATGCGATATGTCAAATCTGTGAGTCATTAATCTTTAACATTTAGCTGCTGCAAAAATAATTTATAAGACATAATGAGTGCAACGCTCAATGTTTATGATTTGTTTTCTTTTGTTTTCGAAGTGACTGAAAAATGAAGCGAGTGGAGTGTGTGTGGCAAAGCCACGACACGGAACGAGCGAATTCAACATGTAAGCGAATGAAGGTGTGTGGGAATCCACGACCGGAATGAGCGATGATGAACTGATTAGTATTCTTTAGTGCCGAGTTTGCATAAGACAACATTATGTTGATTCGATTGTAATTGAGATGACGCTTTTGTTGGGACTACCCAAATACAAAAACATAATGTTACTTATGTAATACTGGCTGTTCCATACCAGGATGAGCTGAGACCTCACATAAAAGGTTTGTTGACCAATAAAATCCTATGTCTGATGTAAAGTGAAATACAGTGAATTGATAGCATTCAGCAATTAGCTTTTAGCCATCAGCAAAAAAGAATAATTGGAAATGAAAATGAATGCTTCAGTAAAACAAAAGAAAGATTCCTCACCGGATAAATCCGGTTGCGGAATGACAAACTCTTCTGATATACAATTAACCATAAATTTCTATTTGAAAGAGTTTGTCATTTCTGAAGAAGCGGAAAGACATGGTTACAGAAATGAACCGAATGAAAAGCAGATTGAGAATTTGAGATTGCTTTGTGTAAATGTTCTCCAACCTCTGAGAGAAATTATCAATGTGCCAATTTTTATTAATTCTGGTTTTCGTTCATTTGATGTAAATACTGCTGTTGGTGGGAGATTTAATTCTCAACATCTTGAAGGAAAAGCTACAGACTTTGTTGTTCATTCAATGAATTTAGCTGATGTGTTCAATATCGTATTTCAGAAATTATCATTCGATCAATTGATTTATGAATTCGGGAAATGGATACATGTTTCTTGGAATGGTGAATCGAATCGTAAGGATGTTATGATTTCAAAAAAGGTTCATGGGAAAACAGTTTATGAAAAAGTTATTGGTGATCGATTAACAGTAGTTGGATTATAAAATGAATGAAAAGATTTACATCTGGATTATTGGTGGACTTTTGAGTTTAGTAAACTTTTTATTCTGGTCCAGGATTAAAAGAATTGAGAAAGATGTTGATGAGACCAAAAAGAAATCAACTGCCATTGAGAAAAATTATTTGTCCCGGTTTGAAGTTTTACATAATAAGTTGAGTGAAGTTGAAAAAAATATTATTCGAGAGATTTACAACATAAAGCTCTCAGCTTTCAGCAACCAAAGTTCAGAAAAAGAAGGAGGATAAAATGGGAGTGTTAGATTTTTTAAGTGGGGTTGTAAAACCGATTACCGATTTGATTGATAATCTTTCTACTTCTGATGAAGAAAGAGGAAAACTTCAAAACGAGATGACGAAAATTGAGAATGAATTTTTAGGTAAAGCTTTGGAATATGAATCGAAGTTATTGGATTCGCAATCCCGGGTTGTTGAAGCAGAAGCGAAAGGACAAAGCTGGCTGCAGAGGAATTGGAGACCAATTACGATGCTTACTTTTCTTATCCTAGTTGTGTGTGATTCTTTTGGATGGCTTGCATTTCGTTTAAGTAATGAAGCATGGACTTTATTACAAATTGGGTTGGGTGGTTACGTGGTTGGTCGCACTGGTGAAAAAATTGTAGAGAAGATTAGAAAATAATTACTCTAATTATGATTTCTCAATCCATTAAGGAGATTCATTAACATGTAAGAGATGTGTTTAATCTTTTCATCTCGTTGTGAAATAATGCTGGTTCCTATCAGCATATCAGAAATGAATTTCGAATTGTCCTCGTTTTTAATTTCTTCTTCTAAAATATTTACCAGGAATTCCAGGGTTTGAGGATTTGAGATTTCCGCAATATCCCGACCAAGTAGAATAGCGCCAGTCAATTCGAAATCAAATTGATCATCGACTAAATCGCTATGTTCTGATTGTAAACGGTCCATATTTCCAGCTTCGATATAATTTTTAATGATATACAAAATATCGAGAGCGTCTCTGGAACGAGTAGGGAATCCGTCTTTCCAAGAAATTAATTTCATTAGGACTAATCCTCGTGTGGAAGCAATTTTAATATCGAGAGGAGGATTTGATTGGATACGCACAGATTCTGAATCTTGGAAACATTCTTCGAAACCGATAACACTCATTTCTTTTGCTTCTTTATCCGGCCATTTAATAGATAAAGAGTCGAGAGAGATTTCTCCAAAAGGAATCACATCAATACTTGGAATAGATTTGTAAGTGAATCTGTGAACTATTTTTGAAGGAGAAAAATTATTTTCTTTTAACGCATCAGTAAGTTTTGTATAGTTTTCCCAATTCCTTACACGAACACTAAAATCGATATCGTTTGTTCCTCTTTGAATTTGAATGCCATGAACGAGATTAAAAATTATATCTCTTGCTGTGGCTCCGATTACAAAGAAATCCATGTTCAAAGTATCAGTAATCTTCGATACCAGAGTCAACACTTCCGAAGTGAACGGATCTATTTTAGTTGAGATGTCCAGCAATTTCTTTCTCGTAAATTATGTTTGCTGTTTCTATGTTTCTTGGATCACCGGTTGTTATTAAGTCTGTATAAATGAGAATTGCCGGGGCCAGATTATTTATTTCATTATCATCTGTAAAATTCCAAAACTTTTTTACAATCTCAACATTTCCATTAAGATTTTTCTTTAGTCGATTTCGTAAAATGAACTCTCCTAATTTATCGCCAATATATATTGTGTGGATTAAGGGGCGCAAATAATTTGTTAATTGAGCCGCCGCGGTTTCACCACCAATCAAAGCACCGAAGTGTTTGAGATCAATTGTTTTGATGATTTCAGGATTTTCAATTTGGTATTTACCGGCAATATATTTTGGTTTTATTTTTTCTGGGTATCCAAGAGTCCATTCTTTTAGAAGCTTTTTTTTGTTTACAAGTTTTTTGCCTTGGATTTCATCGGGGATAAGAAACGCATGTTTTTCTAATTGTTTCATCGTAACATGCACAGTTCCAACTGCTACGTTTGCCATCTCAGCGATCTCGCGAAAAGGATTTCTTTCTAATCTTGGATTACACAAAAGAGTAAAAATTATTTGCAATCCCGCAGTTTGAAAAATGCCGGTGTTAACAGGAACCAAATTTTTCTCTGCTGCCCGCTTCATCTCATTTGGATGAGCCAAATCGAGGCGAGTTATCTTTTGTCCTTTTATGTTTATGTATAATGGAGGAACCTTGATAAAAGCGTTACCAGCAGCATCAATGAAATTTACGTTAAGATTTTTGAGGAGATCAATTGTTTCATTATTTGCAGTCAAGGTAATTAGAAGGGGAACATTATCTAATCTATCAAGCCGATTTTTAATTATTCCCAAATTACTTTTATTTAAAAAGGGAATTACCTCTGCGGTAAATTTGAGGTCGTATTCCTTTTCTCTTAAAATCAGTTCGATTTTTTCATCGGTGATGTAAGTTATAAGGCGAAACCCGGTCTCATCTTCTAAACGAGTAACAGCTTTTGTGATTATATTTTTCTCTATGTCTTTCATTTCAAGATTGTATGTTCATTGATTGTGAATATATTTGAATACTGAACAATAAGCAAGAAAAAACGTGTTATTCAGAGTATTATGTTCAATATATTATCTATAATATAAATAATGAACAAAAATTATCAAAAGGGGCATTTATACTGGAATGCAATATCGTCAAGATATTCAAAGAAAAGTTAAACGTTCAGTTTACTAAATGAGTGATAAGTTGAACTATTGGTTAAAAAATATTATATTTGTTATAGTTCTTTGAAAATTTGGAATTGAGATAAGTAGTCAAAGCTGAACAATTGAAGTGTATTAAGTTACACAATGGCACAGCCATTTTGTTGCACGCCCTACGGTATAAACCAATCAGTAAGTAATATCTAAAACTATTAAGTATAGTTTAAGAATGAATTAACAATATAATTAAAGATAAGGCGGGCTTTTTCAGCAGTAAGAAGACTCTAATAGAGAGCTACGAAGGACAGCGCGATTACTTTCAGGCGGGCAGCAATATCGCTGTCGAAACCTAATTTCCAAAAGGAGCAAACTTTATGGAAAAGCAAAACTCAATTTCAGAGTTGATTGAATCGTTTGATTCATTCATTTCAAAGAACCGTAGTTCTTTTTCACTTGAAGAGTGTTACGTCTTAGAAAACGTGAGACTAAAACTGCTACAGTTAAAAACTCAATTTGAACAAGGCAGTAAATCTCAAAGACGCGCTATCATTCAAACGATCATAACTGAGTTGTTAAAAGTTGTGATTGATCCTAAAACTTGGAATGATATTAAAAACATTTTCTAGTGAGGAGTCTTCTTAATTCTTTTTTATTTGAGGTAAATTTTGGATATAGGGAAAGTTATAAAAAATGTTCGCATGGAAAAAAGAATGCGGCAGAAAGAACTATCCGAATCATGCAACATTTCAGTTACATACCTTTCGCAGATTGAAAACAATAAAAAAGATCCTACCATTTCAACTTTACAAGAAATAAGTAAATATCTAGGTGTTCCGTTGCCCATAATTTTCTTTATGTCTCTGGAAGATGAAGATATACCACCGCATAAAAAAGAATTCTTTAAGTATCTACATCCTTCACTAAACGGATTAATAAAAGAGTTCTTCTGACATGCTTGCTATAAAAAGCTTAAAGCATTTATACTATTTGCTTCAGACCAACAAAAAAGAACTGGAAGAAATCCTAGATAATCTTGATAATTTCTATCAGCCCTATCAGAAACCAAAAAAGAAAAAAGACGGAACAATACGGACCAAAAACGGTATTGTTGAAACGCGGAAAATATGCCCTAGTATTGGTCGGTTGAAAGAGATACAAAATAGAATAAAAACACAAATTCTCAGGAAATATGAATTCCAGGATTTTATTCATGGTGGTGTAAAAGGGAAAGACAATATTACTAACGCGAATGAGCATAAAGGCAATAAATATTTTTTTACAACTGATCTTAAAGATTTTTTCCCTTCGATAAATAATAGAATTGTGTATCAAACTTTTATTAAGAATGGATTCTCTGCAGATGCAAGTTCAGTTCTTACAAAATTAACAACTTACCAGGGAAACGTTCCTCAAGGGATACCAACAAGCACATACATAACGAATTTGACTGCACTTCCTCTAGATTATGATCTTATAAAATTGTGCAATGAGAATGAAATAAAATATACCCGGTTTGTAGATGACTTGAGTTTTTCATCAAAAAAGGATTTTCAGCAATTGACTCAACAGATTATTGAAACAATAAAGAAACATAAATTTAGCATTAGCGATAGAAAGACTTTGTATAAGGTTGGACCAACAGAAATAACCGGTGTTGAAGTTAGAAACAATGTAATAAAAGCTAGTAAAGGTATTATAGAAAAGTATGAGACCGCAACCACCGAAAAGAGAAAGCAAGGTTTGATGGGATATATTGAAAGAGTAAAGAAAAAGTCCTTGGCTGGAAAAAGTAAGTAAATTTTATCTAATCAATTTTGGCGAATCGATCTCTTGAACAATTTTAGCTACAGAGGAATTGGAGGCCAATTACGATGCTTACTTTTCTTATCCTTGTAGTGTGTGATTCTTTTGGGTGGCTTGCATTTCGTTTAAGTAATGAAGCATGGACTTTATTACAAATAGGTTTAGGCGGTTATGTAGTTGGTAGGACAGGAGAAAAGATTGTTGAGAAGATTAGAAAGTAGCGAGATAGTTATCCCAATTCTACTTAAGACAGCGGTATAAATAGTGCTTATATAGACTATTTTACTGCTTTCACCAATACCGTATTAAATTTTTGAAATAAAATATCTGCTTTCTTAAACTTAGCAAATGTTAAATAATCCAATTCATCTTCAATAGGCAGAGGTCTATTAAGATATTGATGATGAAAAGCCCACTTAGAGAGCCATTCCTCATCTTGGTTTTGTTCAACAAGGAAATGATAATGCTTCACATTTTGCAAAGCCGCTTTTTTTATGTCTTTGGTTGTAACCAAATCAGCAAATAAAAATATGCCGCCAGGCTTTAGACTATTGTATATCTTTTTGTATAATTCTTTTTTGATATCAATATCAATTTGATGGTGAAGACTTATAATTGCTAAAACAAAATCATTATCGTTAGGGAATTCCAATTGATTAAAATCTGCTTCGAGAAGTCGAAGATTCATATTTGTTTTGGGTGTTTTTGGATCTAATGATTGTTCTTTCGTAATAATCTGAGGGTTGAATTGTTTTAAATTATTTGCAGCAGTTTTAATCATATTTGGATCGAAGTCCATTCCTAAATAATTGGAGATATCATTTGTAGGGATCAGCTTATTTGCAACTACTCCCACTCCCATCCCAAGTTCAAGTATTTGTAAATTCTTTTTATTATATACTTTTATTACTTCGTTGATTTTATCAAATACTTCTTTTTCGCCAGGGATTGTTTTACTAATATCAACGCCATAATTAAGTAACTCTCTTGAATCATATCCAAGGTAGTCTGGTAGAACATTAGTTGAAACAGTTTGCGATAGTTCAATAATCTTTTCAAATGTATTTTTAAATCTATCACAAATTCTTTGATCTTCTTCTTTAACACCCGTAGAAAAAACATCGCTAAGCTGTTGATTTGGATTAGCTTCTAAAATCCATTCATAAAGATCATTACTAATAATCATAAACTGCGTATCAGGAACAACATTTAATTTGTAAAATATTTGACGACCAGCTAAAGATTCCATCTGTTCCATTAATGCAAGAGTTTCATTGGTTTTTTTATTAGCCGTCTCAATATCAGAACCATAAAAATCGCGATGAAATTTATCCAGTGCAAATTTATTTCCACAAGCAACTTTAAATATAAATTCTTGTTTTGAGTTATTATTTAGTATACCATTTTTACTGTAGCTAACATTTAGAGCCATGAGTTGCAAAGCTTTTTGGAATGGATCTCGTTCTTCAGCTAAGTTTTCTGAAAGCATACCAAAAAATGGATTAGTGGTCATGAAATATACTCTATGGAACTTATGAGCATGGTGTTTGTGTGTATTTGTAAAATCTTCATTCAATTTATTTAGTCGTTGTGTAAGCTCTTGGACCAGGTTTTTAAATCCATTGATATTATAACCAAGCTTATGGTCTATTTGCTTTGTTTGCCAGAACGTCCAAAAAGTAATAAATGAAATTAGGATTGCAAAAATTAAACCGGCTATTGTTAACTCAAAAGAATGAATATCAATATTATTCATTCCATTAAAAAATGTCGTTATAATCGCCGCAAAGAAGAGGCATAAACCAAGACTAGAAAAAATACCTCCTTTAACATGATCCCAAGGAGAAGATTTTTTACTTGGTATAAATGAGATAATATTAGGAATATTCTTTACGAAGCTCTTGGTATATTTGGGACTTTGAGAAACCGATTTCCATATTGTTTTGTAGTAGTAATGATATATACCAATAACTAAACAAAACAAACCCAACCAAAACCATACATTAAAAAAGAGTATTACGAAATAATTAAAGACGTTTGTTACAATGCCACTAAAATTTTCTGATAGTGCTTTAACTGAATCAGGTTTCATGTATCTACCTCAAATTAATTTCCCTTCCAATGCATTATCCATTTTTCAGATTTAATAAGAATCCAATTATAAAAATATCCAATAACTCCAGTCATTAAAAGCGCACAATATAGTTTTGGTGTTTGATCTGAATAACGCATATCATTGATTACTTTTCCAAGACCATGGTTAGAACCAATAAACATTTCACTAACAATAACAAGAACTAATGAAAGAGAAACACCAGAACGCAATCCAAGAAATATCTGACTCAAGGATTCTGGTAGATCAAGATATATTAAGCGGCGTAAGGCTGATATTCCTAGCATTTGAGAAATACCTAGACGAGTTATATTTCTATTATTCATTCCCATTATTGTTGATAGACAAATAATTAATGAAGAGCTAAATGTTCCAACTGCAATTTTAGTTAGATCACCTATTCCAAAGATTATTAAAAATAGAGGGACAAGTGCAGTCGCCGGAATTGAACGGACAAAATCTAATCCTAGTTCACTTGGTTGACGGAACTTACCCGAATTAAAAACAACATAACCCGATATGATACCAATAGGAAGGCTTAGAATAAAAGCGAATAAACTCCTTGTAACCGTCGAAAT
This sequence comes from Melioribacter sp., assembly GCA_012026935.1. Classification (GTDB taxonomy): domain Bacteria; phylum Bacteroidota; class Ignavibacteria; order Ignavibacteriales; family Melioribacteraceae; genus Fen-1258. The sequence continues at coordinate 10,826 of VEPI01000164.1, forward strand.
TACATCAGGCAAAAATTCAGTAGGTGAAAAAAGAGATGGTATGGCAAAAATTACTTCATATGGAGATGCTATAACTGCAGGACTTATTAGTTTGAAAATGATTATTATTTGCCATACTGCTAACCAAAACAAAAAGAAAAAGATTGCTGGAATTAGTTTTTTTCTCATTCGAATGCCTCCAATGCCCTTTTTACAAGGGTTCGAAATTCAGGTTCATACCTCCATTCATTCGGACGTGGATGTTGCTTTTCGATCAAAAAATCAGCGGTTACAAAACCAGTATTTTTAGAAAAGACTACAACTCTATCTGCTAAGAAAAGTGCATCCTCAATATCATGAGAAACAATTAATGTGGTAGGCTTTTCTTTAATTAGAAAATTTGATAAATATAATAGTATTAATTCTTTTTTATGAATATCTATTGCAGAAAGAGGTTCATCGGCAATAATTAATTTGGGTTTTCTTAGTAGAGCTTGTAGCAATACCATGATTTGTTGTTCACCACCAGATAGTTGGTAAGGAAATTTATTGAGATCTACAATTAACTGAACATCTTTAGCCGCTTCAATAAATTTTTCTAAAGTATGGTCAGATAATTCAAGAGTAACCCCCAAATGATCATGATTCCGTTTTTCAAGATGTAAAGCAAGATTTGTTTTTAATCTAAGCCAAGGAAAAAACGAATTTCTATAATCTTGTGGTATATATGAAATATCATTTACTTTTCCATTATTAAGAATTGTGACACTACCGAAATCTGGCTTTGTTAGACCAAGAACAATTTTAAGGAAAGTGCTTTTACCACTGCCATTTGGGCCAACCACAGCAATACTCTGACCAGCAGGGAAATAGAGATTGATAGATTGTAAAACGACGCGATTACCTTCAGCCGATTTATATTCTTTACAAATGTTTTCTAACTTAATTGCATATTCATCCATCTTATTCTCATTATTTTAGGTAATCTGAAGGCAACAACAATTTCTTAGTATCAATATATTTTGATAAGACTTTCCGCTCCATTAATATATCGGAATGTTTCTGTAATGCCTCGAGATTAACTTCACCTAATTTTGTAAAGGGAATATTTGGAGTGAATTTTGCAACTTCAGGTTTGATACTTGTATACTTAGTAAGTGCTTTTTTAGAACTATCTGGATTTGCTCTCATATAATCGATTGCATCATATATCGCCATTATAAATTTCTTCGTTAATTCTGGTTTCTTATCTTTAAAAGAAGTGTTTACTACCCAGACCCCAGCTTGCCAAGGATCAATAATATAATTTTCAACAGCGCCAGGAACTAATTTTATTGCATTTTTTTCTAGCACAGCTTGGGTTGCAGTTGGTTCATAAGTGAAAAGTGCATCAACTGTTTTTGATCCAAGAGCCGAGAGATGAGTTGCTGTTGCAAGCTCGACATATTCAACATCTGTAGCAGGATTAATACCAAATTTTTCAAGAACCATTTTTCCAAATGTCACCGCTGTTGGACCAGGGAAAGAACCTATCTTTTTACCTTTTAGGTCTCGTAAATTTTTTATTTTGCTATCTTTTAATACAACAAATGATGATAAATAATTATCCTTATTCTCAGCATCTACCACAAATACTTTCATTTTTCCTTGATCGCGCGATTCAATATTTAATACAACACTTGTAGCAATTGAAGCTCCAGCATCAATACTACCATTTAGTAAGGAAGTCCCAATTTCCGGACTAGATTCAAAACGAGTTAATTCAACTTGAACACCTCTTTTTTCAAAAAAGCCTCTTTCTTTTGCAACAAAAAGAGGAAGATCAACATAAATTGGAAGATATCCGACTTTAACAGTTTCATTTGTTTTATTCTTGCTACAGCTTATAAGTAAGATTGAAAAAACGAGTAATACTAAAAATCTTCTCATAATAACCTCAATTGTTATTAAATCGTGATAAATTTAATTAAAGCCCTATGCCAAATCAAGGATGAATTTATTTATTGAACTAAATCTGACTAATGTGATTACATTGCTATGTAATCTGCAAAAAGTTCTGCTTGTTTGAGAACTGTATCGATTGCTTTCTGTTGCTTATCCGGCGGATAGCCGTATTTAGAAAGTGTGCGTTTTACAAGGACCATTAGTTTAGCTCTTGCACTTTCGCGAATAGTCCAATCGATTGTTGCATTCTTTCTGACTTTATCAGCGATTTCTTTTGCAATAATTTTTAAAGTTTCATCACCAAGAACTTTTACTGCGCTGTCATTGGTTTCGAGTGCATCGTAAAATGCAACTTCTTCTTTTGTTAATCCGAGCTTATCAGCTTCTTTGTCGGATTCTTTTATTTGTTTTGCAATGTTTATAAGCTCTTGAATAATTTCTGTTGTTGTAAGCAAATTATTTTGATACTTCTTTATTGAGCTTTCCAGCATCTCAAGTAATTTTCTGCTTACAACTAGATTTGATTTTGCTCTTATTTTAATTTCATCATTCAACAATTTCTTTAATAATTCTATTGCAAGGTTTTTATGTTTCATTTCTTGAACTTCGAGGAGAAATTCATCGGAAAGGATTTCGAGTTTGGAGATTTCCGGTTTCTCCAATCCAGCAGCTTCGAAAATGTCTATCACTTTATCTGAATTAATTGCTTCGTCAATTATTTGTTTTATGGCCGTTTCAATTTCCCGACTGGACTTTCCACCGGTTGGAGTTTCGAATTTAACTAACCGCGCTTTTACAGCTTGAAAGAATGCAACTTCATCTTTGATTGAAACAGCTTCAGGATGAGGCATAGCCAAAACAAAAGCTTGATTCAGATAAGTAACTTCGCGAATGAATCTATTCTTTCCATCTTGCAGTCCAAGAATATGTTCTTCCGCTTGCAAAAGTATTGATAGTTTTTCTTTTGGTTGTGCAGTAAAGAAACGGGGATAATTAAATTTATAACTTCCTTTATAATAAGCTGCAGGTTCTTCAACGCGAATTGCTTTTTGAGTTTTACTTTCTTCATTAAACATCTGCTGAACAACTTCCAATTTTTCGAGCATCAATTCTACGGCTTTATCAATTGTTTCTGTAGGATCACCTTTACCGCCGGAATCAGAATAAAATGAAAGAGCTTTTTTGAGATCGCTTGCAATACCCAAATAATCAACTATGAGTCCACCTTTTTTGTCTTTGAACACTCTATTTACTCTTGCGATGGCTTGCATTAGAGTATGGCCGCGCATCGGTTTATCTATGTATAAAGTATGCAAACATGGGACATCAAAACCGGTTAACCACATATCACGAACGATTGCAAGTTTGAGAGGATCTGCTGGGTCTCGCATTCTATCGGCAAGATTTCTACGCTGTTCTTTAGTTGTGTGATGTTTTGCCATTACCGGACCATCGGAACTTGCAGCTGTCATTACAACTTTTATTTCACCTTTTGTAAGATCGTCATTGTGCCATTCAGGTTTGAGTGCTATTATTTCGTTATACAAATCAACAGCGATTCTGCGGCTCATTGCTACAATCATTCCTTTACCTTCTAGAACACTTTGCCGTTGCTCGAAATGAGTAACAATATCTTTAGCAAGATTTTTAATTCTTTTGTGATTTCCAACTATAGCTTCCAGCTTTGCCCATTTAGCTTTTGCTTTCTGCGTTTCTGTTAATTCTTCTTGTTCAAGTTCTTGATCAAATTCTTCAATTAATCTTCTACCTTCTTCATCAAGATTTACTTTTGCCAAACGACTTTCATAATATATTTTTACAGTAGCGCCGTCTTCAACCGATTTTGCAATATCATATATATCAACATATTGACCGAAGACTTGAGGAGTGTTTACATCGTTACTTTCAATTGGCGTTCCGGTGAATCCAATATAAGTTGCGTTTGGCAAAGCATCTCGTAAATATTTTGCAAGACCATAAGCAATGCGCTTGCCGATAACTTCTTTTGTTTCTTTATCAACTAAATCTTTTAGTGAAGCTTCAAATCCATATTGCGTTCTGTGAGCTTCATCAGCGATAACAATTATATTTCTTCTTTCTGATAATAAATCATATTCAGGTTTACCATCTTCCGGTAAAAACTTTTGAATTGTTGTAAAAACAATTCCGCCGCTTGCAACCTTCAGCAATTCTTTAAGATGAGCTCTGCTTTCTGCTTGAATTGGATCTTGACGGAGTAATTGACGTGATGATGCAAATGTATCAAAGAGCTGGTCATCGAGATCGTTTCTATCTGTGATGACAACAATTGTCGGATTTTCTAATTCTGGAGTAGTAATGAGCAAACCAGAATAGAAAACCATACTTAAACTTTTACCGGAACCTTGTGTATGCCAAACAACACCACCTTTACCGAGCCCCTCTCCGGCTCTCCCCAAAGGGGAGAGAGAAACACCAGTTGCGCGAAGGGTTGATTGAACAGCTTTTTTAACTGCATAGTATTGATGATATGCCGAAAGAATTTTATCGGTGTGGATTTGTGTTATCCCGGTCTTAGAATCTTCCTTCTTTATTTTTTGGAAAACAATAAAATTGCGGACAATGTCTAATAGTGTTGAAGGATTAAGCATTCCCTTAATTAATACTTCCAACTGAGGTGCAAATCTTGAAGCTTCTTTTTGACCGTCTGAAGTTTTCCAGGCCATGAAACGATTATAACCAGCGGAGATGCTACCGGCTTTACATTCTAATCCGTCTGAGATAACACAAAAAGCGTTGTAAATGAAAAGTGACGGAATGAATACTTTATATGTTTGAATCTGATTAAATGCGGAATCTATGGTTGCGTTTTCGTCAGCAGCATTTTTAAGTTCTATTACTACAAGCGGCAATCCATTTACAAATAGAATTATATCAGGACGTTTATTCTGATTTTTCTCTATAACCGTAAATTGATTTACTACTAGGAATTGATTGTTCTCTAAATTTTCAACATCTATAAGAGCAACTTCATGACTGCGTTCATATCCGTCTTGCCGGTAAGGAATTTTTACTTTCTCAACTAACAGCTTATGAAACTCTTCGTTGTTGTGAAGCAGTTCCGGAGAATAGATACGCAACACTTTTTGAATGGCTTGTTCTTGCGCTTCTTTTGGAATGTGCGGATTTATAATTGAGAGAGATTTTCTTAATCTTTGAGTAAGAACAACTTGCTCGAAATTTTCCCGTTCTTGTTGTTCTGCGCCGGGTGCAATAGCAAGTCCATGAATATAATCCCAACCGAGAGACTGAAGCAACTCTATGGCGAAGGATTCAATATTGCTCTCGGTTATCTTAGGCATTATCTAAATCAATGGGAATTATGAATTCACGACCTTTAGACGGAGACACCTTATTCAGATGATGAAGACGCCCAATAATAATACCGGGATGGGTACCGAACTTTTTAGCGAACGTTACTACATCATCAGGTGTAAGGTGGTCATTATTTAAAATCTCTTTTTCTTGTTCAAAGGTCAATGTCCATTTGACTGCAAAATCGTCTGCTTCATTTTCTTTTCCATCATCATAATCTTTGTACTTAACATCCTCTAAGAAAATATCTTTTTTGCCATGCAATAAGATATGCCCGGCTTCATGGAAGAATGTAAACCAGAAGCTATCATTGCGCTTAAACCTACCCGAAAGCTGGATTAAAGGATTATCATTTATCCATCTGGTAGCGCCGCTGATGGGGCTACCGGGAAGGCAAGGTGTATAAACGACTTTAACACCGGCATTAAGACAGACTTCTTTCAGATTAGTAAAAAAATCACCAGGATGTTCAGTCATTAATTTTTTTAAAGTGGGCAAAGAATTTCTAAAATCTTTTTCTGAGTAGTCCTTTGAATTTATTTGAGCGGCTTGGATTTCACCATTTCTTAACCATGCGGAAATCGAATAAGAATCTTTGTTATGCGCTAAAGAAATTCTAAATGCAACTTTCAATTCACGATTAAAATAGTAATCTTCCCACGCTTTATGTGTTGAGAATGAGAAGAAAGAAAGCAATGAAGCGGCTTTTTCATTTGGAGAATTTACATGTGGCAACCATCCTTTTTTAGCCATATCATTAATCGGGAAGTTTTTTGACCATGGAATAGCTTCAGAAATAACTTTTTCTCTTTTAATTCTAGCTAAGTATTCATCATAACTGCGTTGTCTATTAAGCCAAAAATGGGCAGGAATTTTTAGAACGTTTTCAAATTGAACGGCCATATCAGGAGTTATAGAACTTTCTCCATTAAGAATGGCAGTGATTGTTTTTTCCGGTTTATTTGCTCTAATTGCGAATTCTTTTGGTCCCATTCCAATTTCATTTAATTTCTCTGAAAGATCAGTTCCAGGATGCGGAACAGACTGAGGGAAATATTCATTTTTCTTTGTCATGTTTACTTCTCTTTGTGATAATTTATTATTTCAATAACCTCAACGCCTTTGATTTCGATCCAAATATATTGACCATGCGGATTGACGGGAATAGGGTTTTCATGCGGAGTAAATATTAAACGGTAGGGTTGATCAAGATCGCAAGCCCATTGACCTTTTCTGTTATCAGTAAGTTCATGATAATTGCCGGCGAGATAGCGAACATCTTCGAGGGTGCCGGCATCGCGCAATTGGTTCAAACGAAGTCTAATTTTTTCAGCTCTCACTTTTCCCATCTTTTTGTAGAGCTTTCTATCATCGTTTACAAGTAAAGCAAATTTTTTGTCGCTGAAGGTTATTTCCATAGCAAATATATATTTTTTTTAATTAACAGCAAATGTTAATTATAATAATGTGTTGCCCAGAAAAGAATGAATGCTTTGTTCTGCACCGGGTGTAATAGCAAGGGCATGAATATAAACCCAACCAAGAGATTGAAACTGCTCGATTGCAGAGGATTCAATATTGTTTTCAGTTATTAGTTTCATAAAGTCTATTGAAATTAGAAATTGAAAAAAGAGATTGCGTTGTAGTAAGAGGTACATCGTATAGAGCATTTCTTTCATTAAGCCTCAATAAGTTCAAGTAACCTTTCAAAACCGGTTGATCTTTTTCTTTTATAAAAATTTTGTATCGAAACCCATTTGTGGCAATAAATATTTTACAGGAGGGGAATTTATTCGCGTAATTCAGTATTTGCTTATTAGTAAAAGATAGTCCATTCGCAAATGCTTTAGCTTCAACAATTATTTCCGGCGAAATATTATAATCTCCTTTAAAAGAGTTCCTAAATAAGGCAATATCAATTTTCCAATACTCAAGTTTAGTTTTTTGTTCTGACCATCCAAGTGCAGTTAGAAAAGGTAAAATTAAGAAGGCAATTATTTCTGCTTCCAAAGTATTTTTATCATTTGCAATGTACCACCGTGCTAATATAATTATTCTTTGGATGGTCAATGCTATATTCTCAGCATCTTGAATACGCAAACCTTCATCAATTAACATTTTCGTGAAGTTTATTTGAGCAATTTCAGGTGGAACGTTAACCGTCTCTACATCATAAAGTGGATTCCTTTCTTCAAAATACGTTTGATAAATTTTATCATAAACTTCTCTTTTATAACAACCTTGCAGGGTACTCTGGCTTAATAAATTAGAATTAAATTGGATAGTCTCATTAGAATTTTTTGGAATATACCATTGCACATTCACATAATGTTGCAAATCCCATCCTTCGACATCAGCAAATAAATTTGAATATTGAATTTCTTTAGTAACCTTTCCAATAGCTAAAATTGTACTCTTTCCTTTTCTTGCAATGATCCATTGATCTTTTTTTACTTCTGATAATGTTTTACCCCAATTTTTTTCATATGGATGTTCCTTATAAAAAAATATTGTTTTTTCTTCTCCCTCTCTTCCTGGATCACCTGGTCCAACTAATGCAACGCCGTATTTTAGAAAGATATCAAAATAGGATCTCGTACCATCACCGGTTCCGATTTGCCAGGTGTTACTGCTATTAATTTGACTTGAATCGAATTTCATTGTACTACCTTAATTATGATTATGTAACTCGTAGTTCTCCACTCATCAACTTTGGTAAAAGCGTATCGCGAAGTTGTGTGAGTGTGCGAATTTGAAATTTGTTTTTAGATATTTTCTCAAAGTATGTAAAGCATTGGATAGAAAACTCATTTAACAATTCATTACTCGGAATATTCAATTCAATATTTTTTACGGCCGTTTGAGTAACTAAAGGTTGTGTGCTACCTATATTTAAGTTTTCAAAATCTATTTTCTTCAAAGAAAAATAAATGGGGTAAAAGAATTGTTCATTGGTTGGTTTTATTATTAGAACGTTGTCAGAAATCCACACCTTACTTTCGTTTATATATACTTTACCAAGAGTTCCAACTCTTCCAGTTAATATTAATCTTTCATCCGTTAAAAATTTGTTTGTCCTTCCAATTTCTCCATTAGCGCCAAGAATGGGGTATTCTCCATTTTCAATAAATTCTTCTCTCAGCAACCCTTTACCAGTTCCTACTTCTGCAACGCTTCCAAGGTAAATTTTATTTGTTTTTTCCACACCTTCCACAAACCACTGCCTAAAAAGTGTTTCTGCGAGTTGTTCAAGTGTTTTGTTTTGGCAGTGGAGTAAATCTATTTTATCATCTAGGCTGGAAAGGATTGAAGCGATGGCACGTTGTTCAGTAATTGGTGGAACATTCCAGCTTGTTGCTTTTAGAAAGTTCCAATCAGCCCTTGGCATCTTAGTCCCACCCTCGCCTCCATTAGCTGTATCAACAAAATCCCAATTAGCTAAAAAGTAAAAGAGAAAATCTTGATCAAATCCATTCTTTACTCGAAACACCCAAATATCAGTTGAGCATATTCCATCAAATTGAGGTTGTGCAACTTTTCTAAAATAGGGTCGAAGTTTACCGAATAATACATCGTTTGTCAGAAATTTAAATTTATTACTAGTAACATCAGATGAAATACCGACTGAATTTAATCTCAAAGATTCTTGTTCAATATGTTCGAGGCCAATGTAAGCATATTCATCGCTTCCGTTCGGATTGTAAGTCTCCTTAATGGGTTCGGTGATCTCTTCTAGTTTATATTCTTTCCACTCACTCATTTCCAACACCGGTTATTTGCTCAATCCGTTTGGTAAGATCATCGATAAGGCTTTCACAAAATTTTTCGGTTAAGAATGTGAGTTCTGTTTCGCCTATAGGTTGGTGATAAAGATTTTCAAACAATTTTTCTGAAGCATTTCCTAAAACGCAGAAATAAGTGTAATTACCTAATTGTATTCTAATATCCTTCCAAATATCGAAAGCTTTTACACCAACTTTTCTAAATCCTTGGAATTGAAATTCAATCTTAAAAATCTGACACTGGTTGTTTAAAGTTTTTTCCAGGAAACTAACAGCATCCTCTTCGGAACGATGTCCTTGATAGTCAGTATAGATTAAACAATCAACATTTTCAAAGAGAGGAATAATTTCTTTCCGTAATGATTCAATAATGTTTTGTTTTAATGGCAAAACCAGTTCATGGAAGATGACAGATGTTTTTTCCGGCGAGCGTTTTTCTTTTACTTCTTCACTCTTGAGACTGTTTACGAGTTCTTTTAGCTTACTAAATTTTTCATCAATTGGTTTTTGGAACCGCTCAACTTCGCGGTCAAGTTCAACTTCCAACTGTTCAACGGTAGGTAATTCGCCTTTTAGTTCAGCAGGCAATTTATCACTGATTTGATATTCGGCGATTCCAATTGGTTTGTTGCTACCACGAAGAGCATATTCGGCAACAAGTCCATCTTTAGTTTTACATAGAATTAAACCAATACTAGGTTCATCTCCCTCACTCTTCAATTGTTCATCAGCAAGATTTAGATAGAACTCCATTTTCCCTTTATACTCGGGTTTAAACTCATCTATCTTAAGGTCAATAACTATGTAGCGTTTTAAGCGCGTATGATAAAAAAGAAGATCATAAAAGTATTCGTTTTCACCCAGCGTGATTTTATATTGCCTACCCATAAAGGCAAACCATTGTCCAAGTTCCAACAGGAATTTTTGAAGCTGATTTGTTAGTGCATCTTCAAGATCGCGTTCTTTAGCTTCTTGACCAAGATAAATGAATTCAAACTTATAAGGATCTTTGAAAACTTGTTGCACCAGCTCAGATTGAGGTTTGGCAATTGTAAGTTGGAAATTACTTGCAATCTGTCCTTGCCGTTTATGCAATTCAGATTCAATTTGATGAACCATTACATCTCTGCTCCAACCGTTTTCTACCGTTTTTTGTATGTAGAAAAAGCGTGTAGCGGGGTCTTTGATTTTATCAAGTAATGTGATATGGTGATACCAAGTTAATTGTGCAAGAAGAGCTTGCACATTTTGGATTTCCGGAGTAGAGGTTAATTGTGCAGGTGTCACTTGCACAATTGCGTTTGTACCAAAAGGAAGGAAATTCTGAGCGGAACGGTATGATAAGAATTCGGGGTATGCAGAAGCAAAAGCACGCATATATTTAATATTCCGGACAGAAAGTCCTTTCATATCGGGGAATTCGGATTTCAGATCAGTAGCTAAGCGATCAATTACCTTTGCACCCCAACCTTCAGATACTTGCTGGTCCAGGACAGTGTTACCAATTTCCCAATAAATTGCCAGTAGATCAGCATTAAGTGTATAAGTAGCTTTTAATCGTGCTAGCCGAATTTTTTCTTTAAGCTGAACAACAATATCTTGGTATTTAACGGGGAGCGAACTCATAAAGTAGCGCCATAATTTAAGGCACAAACGGAGTGCATGTTGGGAGTTATATGCACAAGAAATGCAAATAATTGTGCATATCCTATACCTAATGGACAAGATATATATACAAAACTCGATTTTCTATATAGATCATAACTCATATATATAATTCCATTTATTTATACAGTTTTATCATCATTCTTCAGGACTATCTTAGAAAGATTCTCAAGAATTTTCTTATTCAATTCGTCTTCTTCTGAAAGCTGTTTTTCTAATTCAGATTTTAATGTAGTAAATCGTTCCGGGAAATTAAAATCTTCTTCGTCATCGGGTAAGCCAACATATCTACCAGGAGTAAGAACATAATTGAGTTTCCTTACTTCATCAAGAGTTGCAGATTTGCAAAAGCCGGGGATGTCAGTATAGCCCTCACCCCAACCCTCTCCCAAAGGGAGAGGGAGTTTTGAACGCCAGGAATGATAAGTAGAAGATATTTTTTCTATATCATCTGGGGCTAAATCTCTGTTTCTTCTATTTACCAAATAACCAAGGTTGCGTGCATCAATAAAAAGGATTTCATTCTTTCTATCTCTGAATCCGCCGTTGGTTTTATTTCTTGATAAGAACCATAAGCAAGCGGGAATTTGAGTGTTGAGAAATAGTTTTGTTGGGAGGTTAACGATACAATCAACTAATCCTTTTTCGATAAGAGCTTTTCTGATTTCGCCTTCGTTGTTTGTCTGAGTTGTAAGAGAACCTTTTGAGAGGACAAAACCAGTTTGACCGGTTGGTGCAAGATGATAAAGGAAGTGCATAATCCAGGCATAGTTTGCGTTACCGGATGGAGGGATTAAATTCTCACCCAAGATTTTCCAACGTGCATCGTTTTTTAATAGATCACCCGACCAGTCGCTATCATTAAATGGCGGATTAGCTAAAACATAATCTGCTTTCAAATCTTTGTGAGCATTGTTTAAGAAGCTTCCTTCATTATTCCATTTAACATTAGTGCTGTCTATACCGCGAATGGAAAGATTCATTTTTGCTAAACGCCAAGTTGTTTGATTGCTTTCTTGACCATAGATAGAAATGCGATCCAAGGGATTGAATGATAAACCATTTCCATTCTTCTTTTTATAATGATCGGTGTGAGCTTTAATAAATTTTTCACTTTGAACAAACATGCCACCGCTGCCGCAACATGGATCGAATACTCGTCCTTCGTAAGGTTCGAGCATTTCAACTAACAATCTCACAACGCTTGACGGCGTGTAGAATTGACCACCTTTCTTACCTTCAGCAAGAGCAAACTCACCAAGAAAATACTCGTAAACTTTTCCAAGAACATCTTTGCTTTGTGCTTCTTTAGTGCCAAGAACTGCGGTTCCTATTAAATTGATTAATCCACCAACTGTAGCTTTATCTAATTTTTCTTGAGCATAAACTTTTGGAAGAACACCTTTTAAGGAAGGATTATCTTTTTCGATTGCGTCCATTGCATCATCGACATCTTTTCCAATAGTTGGAAGAGAAGCTCTTCCTTGAATGTATTGCCAGCGTGCTTTTTGTGGGACGTAAAAAACTTTTTCAGCAGTGTATTCGTTTTTATCTTCCGGGTCGGCGCCTTCTTTTTTTTGTTCAATTAGTTTTTGGTAAAGTTCTTCGTGAGCATCGGAAATATATTTAAGGAAGATGAGTCCTAATACAACATGCTTGTATTCCGCGGCATCCATATTCTTGCGGAGTTTATCTGCAGTTTTCCAGAGTTTTTTTTCTAGTGATTCCCCGCCATTAGAACGGGCAGATTCTGATTTATCCTTACTTACTTTTGCCACGTCATCACTCTATTTTTATTTGGGTGGTAGAGTTAATATTTCCAGATTTGTTAATTCAAAATAGTTTATTACCAATTCAATTTAAAGAATTCTTTCAAAGAATTAGTAAGTCCTATTGGAAGGTTGTTTTTAAGATTTATTAATAAGAAATTCAACAGTATGTGGAATATTGATTGAACAAGAATTGTGGTGATATTTTTAAGAAATATTCTTATTATAAAATAGAAGATTTGATAATTTCAATTACAGTTTATTGATCATTGAGGGAATCAATCTTAAAGAACCTTTCAACAGCTTAAATCCCATGATATAGTCGGGATTCCAATCTTAAGGACCGCCGACGGATAAATTGTGTGTAATAATTAATTAGCTCTCTATAAACTGGGGTGAAATATGCATATTGGAAAATTCTCGTTTGCCAATCTCGAAAAACAATTGGAGGAAATTGAGCTTGACGTTGAAAAGATAGAATTTATTTCAAAAGAAGTGACAAAGTGCAAAAATACAATACAAGACATTAAATATGAGGCGGCGAATTTTGATACAACTGAAATTAAACTTTCTGTTAAATCCACCCGGCCAGAAATATCTTTAGTAGAGATGCTAAACAGCGATAGGAAAATAAAAAGAAGCGTAACAAATAAGATTGTGAAATTATGTACCAAGAAACTATGCGAAGAGTTAAATGATTATTTGAAAAGAGCCGAAGTTCTTTTAACTCACTATAAAACAAAACTGGAAGCAAGAAATTCT
>VEPI01000151.1 GCA_012026935.1 Melioribacter sp.
TCAGAAAGAAAATCCTGTCCCAATTACAAATTCTCCTTGTCCGTTCTCATTAACTGCATATTCTAATCTAAAAGCGTTATAAGGTAAGAACAAAAAAGTAATTCCCAAACCGTAACCGTAATAAAAATTTTTAATTGCTAATTTACTGTTCGTATCAAATGCATCGCCGGTATCAAAGAAACTTGTCAGATAAATCCCGATTCGTGCAGATGTAAGTTTCTCAGGAAGTAAAGGAAGTTTAATATGAAAATTCCATTCCTTAACAATAGGATGGCTCACTTCAAGCGAAGTTAAAATAAAACTTTTACCTTCACGAACATCCTGAAAATGTCCGCGTATATGATCTGAATAACCCAAATAGGAATAATCATAGTAAGGTACAACATTGCCGAATGCGGTTTGATATTTCACCCGCCATTTAGCAGAAAAATCATTAACTATTTTTCGGTACTCTCTAAAATCAATATTGAATTGATTATAGCTGATATCATCTATCGAAAAGCCGTTATGATAGAATGATACAAAAGTATATAAACCATTTTCCGAAAATTGTTTTAGATCGCGTGAATCGTATATATAACTTAATCCGGCGAAAGGAACTCTATCAATATTTTTCCCGGAAGCTGTAATGCCAAGTACAGAATAAGGCGTCTCAATGTAATTAAATCCAACTGTTAAAAATCCGGTATTGAATTGATTAAAGATTTTACTCAGAGAAATACTTTGGAGATACATTTTATTTGTAAAATCTTCACCTATGATTGATTTAGCATTTACACTTTTGTTTGTACTCTTTACATATGCGAAAGAAAATAATAGACCAATTCCCTCTTCATAACTTAAAGCAGGATTTTCATAATTAAACGAGTAAAAGGGATCATACCCGAATCCGATTGCCGCACGCAGAGATTCGTTTCTTCCGCGGAAATTTCTGTACGATAGATTTATACCATAAGTTGATTTCTTAAGATCGCCGTCTTGTATCCTGAGCAAAGGAAGCGGATATAAATACCAGCTTTCAGTTAACTGTATTACTAGAATATTTTTATCCGGCGTTTTTTCAATTTTAAATTCCACCTGGTTGAAAAGACGAAGACTGAAAACTCTTTCGCGGTTGAAACGTAACATCTTACCTGAAACACTATCGCCCATTTGAAATGTTAATTCACGCAGAATGATAAAATCTTTTGTTGTCTCGTTTCCTTCTATTCTAATAGAATCAATTTTTACTATTTCATCATTTCTGATCGAAAGCGAATCCGTTTCAACAGCTAATGAATAGCCGGAAATAGAAAACGCAAAATAAATTACGCTTAAAAAATATTTAGGTTGAAAATGAAATTTCATTGAGCGGAATTAATTCTTACGAAATGGTCTGCACAAACTATAATAGACGGCAATACATTTATCTTGAATAGTGTAGATTCCTTTTTCAATAACAGGTTTTACTGCAATATCGTTTCTAACACCTTCTTGCAGCCAAAGTGTTTTCGGATTTACCTTAAGTACATCAGGAATTAATTCCGGTATTGTTTCGGATCTTCTAAACACATCAACAATATCAATCTCAAAAGGAATATCGGTGAGACCCGGATAAACATCAATCTCACCGGATTTGCTAATATTCGGATTCACACCAACAACCTTGTAACCTTTACCAACAAGATATTCCGCTATTTGTCTGCTTGTTCTATCCGGATTATCGGACAGACCGACTACGGCAATAGTTTTTGCTTCAGAAAGGATTTTGCGAATCTCTTTTAACTCTTGTTCATCGTTCATTATACTTTTTCCTCTGTGTATTCACTGATTGGTACGCAACTGCAAACCAAATTTCTATCACCGTAAGCATTGTTCACTCTTCCGACACTTGGCCAGAATTTATTTAGTTTAACTTGAGCATTCGGGAATGCCGCAGTCTCACGTGAATAGGAATGTTCCCAAACATCATTTACAACATCTTCAACTGTATGCGGAGAATTCTTTAACGGATTATCTTCCTTGCTTGAAATCCCTTTTTCAATATCTTCAATTTCTTGTCTAATCGAAATCATCACATCACAGAAACGATTAAGTTCATACAAAGATTCACTTTCCGTTGGTTCGATCATAAGAGTTCCATGTACGGGGAAAGAAACGGTAGGTGCATGAAATCCGTAATCCATTAATCTTTTTGAGATATCTTCAACCTCAATACCGGATGATGTTTTAAATTGATGGCAATCTAAAATCAGTTCGTGAGCGACAAATCCTTTACTACCTGTATAGAGCACCGGATAATATTTATTTAATCTTGCTGAAATATAATTTGCATTAAGAATTGCCGCTTTAGTTGCGTGAGTTAAACCTTCGGCACCCATCATTTTTATATATGAATAAGAGATAACAAGAATACTTGCACTTCCCCACGGTGCCGCCGCAACTGCCGTGATTGATTTTTCTCCGCCGACTTTTGCAAAAGAATGTCCCGGAAGAAATGGCGATAAATGTTTTGCAACTGCAATCGGTCCTACTCCCGGTCCGCCGCCGCCGTGAGGAATAGAAAATGTTTTATGAAGATTTAGATGGCAAACATCCGCGCCGATATATCCCGGACTTGTTAAACCGAGCTGTGCATTTAAGTTTGCGCCGTCCATGTAAACCAATCCGCCGTTTTGATGAATGATTTTACACGCTTCAACTATCGCTTCTTCAAATACTCCGTGAGTGGACGGATAAGTTACCATCAATGCGGAAAGATTTTCTTTGAATTGTTCTGCCTTTGCTTTCAAATCCGTCATATCAATATTTCCATGATCATCGCATTTAACAACAACAACTTTACTTCCGGCCATTACTGCACTTGCGGGATTTGTTCCATGTGCAGAAGATGGAATCAGAACAACATTGCGTTGATTATCTCCGCGCGATTTATGATAAGCGCGTATTACCATCAAGCCTGTGTATTCGCCCGCCGCTCCTGAATTCGGTTGAAGAGAAACGGAATTGAATCCCGTCATCTTTGCCAAATCATTTTCCAATTCTTTGATGATCTGCAAATATCCTTCCGCTTGATTTAAGGGAGCGAACGGATGAAGATCCGCAAATTCAGGCCAGCCGATTCCGAACATTTCCGTTGATGCATTTAATTTCATAGTACATGAACCGAGCGGAATCATCGAGGTTGTAAGCGAAAGATCTTTCTTCTCCAATCCTTTTATATAGCGAAGCATTTCTGTTTCCGAGTAGTAAGAATTAAAAACCGGATGAGTCAAATAACTTGATTTACGATTGTGTGAATTACGATTTACGATTTGAGGTACAGTAATATTTGTTGTTTTGTTAAGAGCAGTGGAAAATATTCTTATAATCTGATTTACATCGTTTATAGTCGTTGGTTCTGAAAGAGAAATACCGATTTCTTTTTTAGAAATGTATCTGAAATTAATTTCATTTTTTATTGCTTCGGATTTTACATTTTCTACTTCGATAGACGAATTTAATTCAACTTTCAAAGTATCGAAATAATTTTCAATCGTTTGATTGATTCCTATACTTTTAAGAGACTGATCCAACAATGAAGTTAAATTATGTATCCGTTCGGCAATTGCTTTTATTCCTTTCGGTCCATGATAAACTGCATACATTCCCGCCATGATTGCAAGAAGGACTTGAGCAGTACAAATGTTGCTTGTAGCGTTTTCACGTTTGATGTGCTGTTCGCGTGTTTGCAAAGCCATACGCAGTGCGCGTCTTCCTTTTGCATCAACCGATACACCGATTATTCTTCCGGGAATTTGTCTTTTGTATTCTTCTTTAGTTGCAAAGTAAGCTGCATGCGGACCGCCGAATCCCATCGGTACACCGAAACGCTGAGTTGAACCCAGCACAACATCGGCACCGAATTCTCCCGGCGGAGTTAATAATGCAAGTGATAAAAGATCTGCCGCAACAGCTTTAAGAATGGATTTTGCTTCTGCTTGTTTGAACAACTCCGAGTAATCATAAACTTCACCGCATGCAGACGGATATTGAACAAGGATTCCGTAGATATCATCCGTGAGTTCTAAATTTTTATGATTACCGATTCTTAATTTAATTCCTAACGGTTCGCAGCGTGTTTTAAGAACATCAATCGTTTGAGGAAATACTTCTTCCGAAACCCAGAATACGTTTGCGTTCTTCTTTGCAGTTTTGCGGAGTGAGTAGAACATAGTCATTGCTTCGGCGGCGGCGGTTGCTTCATCAAGCAATGAAGCATTGGCTATCGGCATTGCAGTAAGATCAACGATCATCGTTTGAAAATTTAACAACGCTTCAAGTCTGCCTTGAGATATTTCTGCCTGGTACGGCGTGTATTGTGTGTACCAGCCCGGATTTTCTAAAATATTTCTTTTTATAACTCCGGGAGTGATGGTCGGATAGTATCCGAGTCCGATGTAATTCTTAAAAACTTTGTTCTTGCCGGCAATTTGTTTTAGGTGATTCAAAAATTCAAATTCGGATTGCGGCGGATCGAGCTGCAATTTTTCTTTTAATCTTATTGATGCAGGAACGGTTTTATCAATTAACTCATCAAGCGATGAAACACCAATTGCGGATAACATTTTAGAAATTTCTTCTTCATTTGGACCAACGTGGCGGTCAACGAACTTATCATAAAACTCAAAATTATTCATAAATGATTCTCTTATTAATTTTATTAGTAAAAAGTGAAATTTTTGTTTTCAAATATAAGTAAAAGATGAAAATTGAGAGGTGGGAAAATGGATGAATAATTCACTTGCTGTCACGGTTC
>VEPI01000008.1:0-10895 GCA_012026935.1 Melioribacter sp.
GGTTTCTGAAATACATACTCAATTCCTAAACCCTTGTACTCAGCTTCAATGGATTTATTTATATCGCTGCTTAAAATAATTACCGGCGGTTTAAATTTTAGTTCCGTGATGTTTAATTGTTTTACCAAATCATAACCGCTCATTACCGGCATTTTATGATCTGTAATTACAAGCGCAGGCAAAGATTGTTTAATAATCTCTAAAGCTTGTTTGCCGTCAACCGCTTCCAAAATATTGTAGTTTGATATCAAGCTCTTAATAAGTTTTGCATAAAGCATGCGGTCGGTTTTTGCATCATCAACTAAAAGTATATTTGCCGATGCTACAGGTATTGAAAAAGTAAATGTAGTTCCTTTTCCCAGTTCGCTCTCAACCCAAATTTCCCCGCCGTGTTTACGGATAATATCATTAACTAATGACAGACCAAGCCCGCTTCCTTTCTCTCCTGCTGTTCCGCTTGTAGTAAATTTAATATCAACCTTAAAGAGCTTACCAATATCTTCCTTGCGTATTCCAACACCATTATCTTTAATGCTGAACTCAACTTGTTTCTTCTCGACATTTGCACGTGCGCTTAAACGTATTGTCCCTTCAGTTTTGGAAAATTTAATGGCATTCGATAATAAATTATTAAACACTTGAGAAAGCAACCCTTCATCCGCATGAATGAAAAAATCTTTTTCCAGTTCCGAGATCAGTTTTATTTTCTTTTGTATGGCAACACCGGATAAAATCTGGATTGATTTATCAATTATGTATTTTGCGTTGACCCTATCCGGTTCAAATTTAATACTGCCGGTTTGTAATCTTGTCCAATCTAAAAGCGAATTGACCAAGCTCAACATACTTTTTGACGAATCTTGTATAAACTGGATATACTGAATCCTTCTGTCTTCATCAATATCCTTATCGTTTAGAAGGATGTCCGTAAATCCAAGAATAGAACTGAACGGCGTTCGCAGATCATGTGATATAATAGAAATGAACCGGTCTTTTGTTTCATTAAGTTCTTGCAGGTTCATAGCGGATTTTTTTAATTCAACTTCAGCACGTTTAGACAGACTTATATCACTTATTATTCCAAAGATTTTTTGAATATTACCATTCGCATCGCGGACAACATTAATTCTATTTTCGAT
This sequence comes from Melioribacter sp., assembly GCA_012026935.1. Classification (GTDB taxonomy): domain Bacteria; phylum Bacteroidota; class Ignavibacteria; order Ignavibacteriales; family Melioribacteraceae; genus Fen-1258. The sequence goes on from VEPI01000008.1 coordinate 1,140, forward strand.
CCATATAATATTACCGAGAACATCTATAATTCTGTATTCAAAAACATCTGAACTTCTTGCCAAATCACCGTAAAAATTATAAAGTTTATTTACTATGTCGTCCGCATCATCAGGATGAATAATTTTTTTCCACAATGAAGTATCATTTAAAAATTCTTCGGCGCTGTATCCGGTAATTTTTTTAACAGCGGGCGTATAAAATACCGCTTTTAATTTACCGTCTTGTCTTTCTGCAGTCCAAATGCATTCATTAATGTTTTCAGAAATGCTTCTATATCTTTCTTCGGAAAGCAGTAATGCACTCTGGGCTTTTTTCTCTTCCGTTACGTCTCTAAGAACCCAAACAGCAAATCTTTCATTTTCAATCTGGTATAGAGAAACCGAGTTTTCAACTTCTAATGAATCATCATTTCTTTTTCTTCCTGTAAAATAATATCGGGGGGAAGAGTCCTTGCCTTCTTCGGTTAATTCCATGTAGTCAGAAATTTTCTCTCGGTCTTTAATATTTACGAACTCCAACGGGTTAAGTCCGAGTATTTCACTTGCGCTTTTATATCCAAACATTTGAACGAACGAATCATTCACAAGCACAATTCTTCTTTTGCTTATTAATGCAATGCCGTCCAACGAAGCCTCGAAGACGGAACGGATCATCATCAAATCTTTTTCAGAATCTTTTTTAAGTGTGATATCGGTGAGGATGACATTGTAATATTGAATATTCCCGCTTAGATCTTTGACTGAAGAAAAACCGGCAAGCACATATAGTTTTTGCCCAAGTTTTGTTACAAGCGGAATCTCAATTGACTGCTTATTCTTTTCTGCAAAATCTTTGAGATCAAATTTTTCATTTAATAAGTAATACTGATCAATTAAATCCGAGAAAATGAGTTTTTTAATTTCTTCTTCTTCATATTGAAAAGCTTCAAGAAAAGCGGGATTCACATATGTAATTTTCTCGGATAAATCGAGCGTGCAAATATATTCGTGGGAATTTGTTACTATATTCCGGAAGCGTTCTTCAGATTTCTTTAGCAATACTTCATTTTTAATTCGGTCTGAAACACCTGTGCACAAGAAAATTATTGTTTCATTTTCATCTTCGCCAATAATTCCTATTTTAACATCATAGTACTCGGCAATACTTTCATCATCGCCGATATGAAATTGTTCTCTCCAAATTTTAGAGATTCTAATTTCCTTTAATAGTTTTTCAAAATAATTATCATTAAGTACAGGAAAAATCTTACTTATGCTTTTACCGTAAACTTCACTGCGGGTTAACCCAAAAAGTTTAGCGGCCGATTCATTCCAGAAAGTTATCCTGCCGCTTTTGTTTGTCCCGATAAGACCGTCCATTACAGTGGCGGTTATCTGCTGATATTTTGTAAGTTCATTTATCTCTTCTTCAGATAATCCTACATGTTCAGAATCTTTACTCAAATCTTTTAATAAAAGAACTACCCAATGAACTTCATCTCCATTATCGCTAAAAGGAATTAGTGTGATACGGGCACTAATTTCTCGTTGATTTCTTATAAAGGGGATCTGAGTTGTAATTACTTTATTTGAAGAGACTACGGTTTCTAAAAGTTTCTTAAAAAGAATTGGTGAAAGAGTTTGAGAAGGATTTTTTTTACCCGGATTTTCTTCAAAAATGAAATCATAATTCTCGGCTTCGGAGGCTTGCATTATTGAAATAGAACCTTCTCTATCGGTAATTAAATAAAAATCGCTTATCGTTCCAAGAAATTTTTGAAAATCATTTGTTTGAATTAAAGAAGAGTAGGATTTTTCCGGACTGCTTTTTAAATCTTCAAGAACTAAAACACCGCCCGTATATTCTCCGTCAAGAACTATGGGTGCTCCTTTAAGAAGAATTGAATATTTTCCGCCGCTTAATGTTTTTTGAGAAGTAATTTCTCTTTCAAAAGTTTGACCGTTTTTTACTGAAGTCAGATCATCGCGAATATCTGCATCGCTAAATAGTCTGTTCTCAAAAATACTCTTTCCAATTAAATTCTCAGGTATTTCTCCCATAACCCCGCTGAATTGAAAGAAGTTTGTATTAACAAATTTAATCTTCCAATCGCGTTGAAATATTAATATCCCTACCGGAGTAAATTCAAGAATTTCTCTAAAAGAAAATTCCGATCTCGTTTTTTCAAAAGTTCTGTCGGACGATGTTGGCATTAAATCAATCTCAAACTATATGTATTATTAATTTATGAAATAGAGAGACTAAATTAAATAAGAAAGGCGGCAAATTGTTGATAAGGTAGTTAAACCTTGATAATTCAGCATTATATAATCCGGACGATTAGATAAAGTGAGAAAATTCATCTAATATTTTTGATGTTGCTCCAATATTTTTTCTAACATAATCTCCGCAAAGCTTACCTAAGCTCAATCTTAGTTTTTCATCGGTGAATATTTTTCTCAGGTTCTTATACGCTTCTTTTTTATTTCTAACAACAATTCCTCCGCCGATTTCGGCCAGTTTAATTGCTTCCTGGCTGTTTTCATGTTTGGGTCCGAACAAAATTGGAATTCCATATACAGCCGGTTCCAATACATTGTGAATACCCTGCTTAAAACTTCCGCCAACATAAGCAGCATCTGCATATGTATAAAGTGTTAGAAGAATTCCGATTGAATCAATTATAATTACCCGTTCATTCTTATAATTGTTCAAATAAGAAAACCGGATCGTATCGAATTTACCCGTAAAATTATGTTCTTCAGATTCAACGTGTAATTCCGTCGGCTCATGCGGTACGATAATCGTAATTATTTTGGGATCCACCTCCATAAGTTTTACCAAAGCAGGAATCATCACATCTTCATCGCTTTCCCATGAACTGCCCATTACAAAAACTTTTTTACCTTTAAAAAATCCATCCTTAAAAAGTTTTTTTTCTTTTGCTTGAAGGCTTTTTTGATAAACACGGTCGAATCTTGTATCTCCCACCGATTTAATTTTATCATCATTTATATTGAACTCTTTGAAATTATCCTCATCACTCTTTGAAACAGCTAATATCCTGGTTACATAAGAATACAGCGCTTTGTGAAAACTTTTCGATACAATCCATTTACGCGGAGTTTTTGAACGCATAGTTGCATCAACTATAAAACACGGAATTTTTTTCTTTTGGAGCTGCCATATCATGTTAGGCCAAATATCATATCTCATAAAGACGGCTAAATTTGGTCTTACAAGATTTAGAAAACGGCTTGTCATAATTGGAGTATCAAAAGGAAAGTATGCAATTATATCTGCAAGCGGATATTTTAAGGAATTGTTATAGCCTGATGGAGAAAAAAAAGTAACAATTACATTTATATTTTTTTCAGCCCGTAACTTTTCAATTATAGGTTTAGCCTGCTCAAATTCACCCATAGAGGAAGAATGAAACCAAATCATTTTTTTTCGTCGGTCAATTCCCGTAAGATCAATAATTAAATTTTCAAATAACTTTTTTCTTCCATTAATCCCTATTCTAATTTTTTTATTAAAAAATTTCGCAGTAAACAAAAATAATTTCGCAATAGGAATAACAATTCCGTTATAGAAAAGGTACCAGATGTTTTTCATAATCTTACAAGAAAGATTTTACGTGATCAAAAACTGTGTTTGGGCTAATCTCTTTCATACATTTAAAATGCTTTTGCGGGCAGCTTGATCTTCCAATATGGCTGCACGGCCGGCAAGATAAAGAATTATTTTCTAAGATTGTATCATCAGATAGAAATGGAATAAAACCAAATTCTCTAACTGTTGAACCAAAGATTGCGGTTATAGGTACTTCCACTGCAGTAGCTGTGTGCATTAACCCGGAATCGTTGCAAATAATATGCTTGCATTGTTTCATATCAATTGCCGTTTGCAGAAGATCATCATTGTTGCAAAGATTAATACTGCTTTCAATTTTTGAAGATACAGACTTACACAGTTCCAGATCATCTTTTCCGCCGAAGATTACTACAGTGCAATTTTGATTTTTTAATCTAATACCAAGTTCGATAAAATATTCTTCCGGCCACCGCTTTGTAAAATGTTTCGCGCCGGGACAAATTCCAATATATTTTTTACCCGGTTCTAATTTGGGATTTATGCTTTCCGGAATAAAAAGATCTAATCCTTTATCATCAAGCTGAAGGTTTGTTGTTTCTGCGTATCGCATCGGAATCGGCTTAATTTCTTTCAGTAAATTAATTTTGGTCCACACTAATAATAGTTTTTTTAAAGTCGGTTTCTTAAAACGCTTTATCTCAGTTCTTAATTCAAAAGTAAGAGAACAACTCCGCCAATTATTTTGAAGATCAAAGATCAGATTATATTTTGCTTTTCGAATTTGATCTTTAATACCTCTTGCTTTTTCTTTTTCATAAATGTAAAGAGAAGAGATAAGCGGATTATACCGTAAAGAGGATGAGTATTGTTTCTTCACTACATAATCAATCTGTGAATTGGGATATTTTTTACTTAATGCTCTAATTACCGGTGTAGTAAGCAGAACATCTCCGAGAGAGCTGAGTCTGATAATAAGAATTTTATATTTTGATGTTTCCGGCAATAGGATTAATCTTTGTTTTCTATGCAAATCTAACCAATTCAAGAATTGCTTCCAACCTGCATACATCAAGAATCTCAAAAGAGTTGTTAGTCAAATTGCACTTGTTTATTTTTGTGCACTACAAAATTAAAAGGTTTTATCATGACAACATTACCGCCTCCAGCCACGAAAGTATTTCCGGAAAGTACAATTGAAAAAAAATGTTATAACATTGTCGAAATGTTCAAGGAAAATATTCCGATCATGAACGACAGGAACAGACTTGGATATAATCTTTATAAATTCATGACAGGTGAAGGTGATTCCCCTGAAATTTTAGTTAAGTCAACAAAAATTAAAATTGAGGGAATGACAAAAGAAGAACTTGCAAAACGATTAACTGAAGAACTGAAAAAAATCAATTGAGAATTGATAATAGCGAATTTTTAATTTGCAATTCTAAATTCGCAATTAATACCTATCCTGCCCTTCTCTTAAATATTTTTCTACAAGCAGAACATCTTCCATGCTTCCAATAAAAATCGGTGTACGTTCATGTAAGCCGGTTGGCTGTATTTCCAAAATTCTTTTTTTACCGTCGGTTGCTCTTCCACCTGCCTCTTCCATAATATACGCCATCGGATTACATTCGTACATTAATCTCAGTTTGCCTTTGGGATTTCTTTTGTCCCCCGGATAAATAAATATACCGCCGTACAATAAAGTACGATGAATATCGGCAACCATCGAACCTACATAACGAGCCTGATACGGTTTACCCTCAAACATATTAGCTTGAAGATATTTTATGTAATTTTTTAAACCTTGCGGCCAGGTAAAATAATTTCCCTCATTAAGACTATAAATTCTTCCATGATTTGGAATTTTAATATCATCATGAGATAATAAAAATTCTCCGAATGCCGGATCCAGCGTAAATCCATGAACGCCGTGACCATGTCCCGCAGTATAGACCAACATTGTACTAGAACCATAAACAATATAACCGGCTATTACTAGCTGAAAACCCGGCTGCAAACAATCTTGAAGTGTTCCCGGTCCGTTACCTTGAGTGATTCTTCTATAAATAGAAAAGATTGTTCCGATGCTTATGTTTGCATCTATGTTCGATGATCCATCAAGTGGATCGAAAAGTAAAACGTATTTTCCAATTTTATGATGCGGCGGTAAATGAATTATGTCTTCCTCTTCTTCTGAAGCCATAACACAGAAATGCCCGCCGTGATCCATTGCTTTGATCAGCATTTCGTGAGCATAAATATCAAGCTTCTTCACTTTCTCGCCATGAACATTTTCATCGCCGGTAAATCCAAGTATTTCCGCCAGCCCTGCTTTATTTACTTCGAGAGAAATTAATTTTGCTGCAAGACCAAGTTGCAGAAGAATTGTCGAAAGTTCTCCGGTAGCTTCAGGGTGAAGTTTTTCGCCTTCCATAATATGACGCGGTAACGTCATGAATCGTTGAGTCGCCATTAATTTTCTCCGGTAATATTTCTATACCATATTAATGTTAAGCGGAAGCAATTTAATTAATAGTGTTCGATGTGTCAATCTATGTTTTAAATCTTAATATGCTAAGCGATGCTCTGCCTAATTTCTTGATCTTTATATTGTAACTGATAAAGTCTATAGTAAATTCCCCTTTTTGCTAGAAGTTCTTGATGAGTTCCGATTTCTTTTAATTCGCCTTTGTGCATAACAAGAATTTTATCCGCATTCTGAATTGTAGACAATCTATGTGCAATCACTATGGAAGTTCTGCCTACTAATAGTTTTTCAATAGCGTGTTGAATTAACTGTTCAGTTTCAGTATCTACACTGGAAGTTGCTTCATCTAAAATTAAAATCTGAGGATTATATGCCAGCGCTCTTGCAAATGAAATCAATTGTTTTTGCCCTACGCTTAGGGTAGCGCCTTTTTCTTTAACAATTTCTTCGTAACCATTCGGGAGTTGAGAAATAAATTTGTGAGCGCCGACAGTTTTTGCCGCTTCGATTATTTGCTCATCTGTTATTTTTTCGTTCCCAAGATTGATATTCGATTTTATAGTACCTGAGAAAAGAAAAACATCCTGCAGAACAATCGAAATATATCTTCGCAAATCACGCATATCTAAATTCCGAATATCAATTCCATCAAGAGTTATGCTGCCTTTGGCTATATCATAGAAACGTGTTAGAATATTTATTATGCTCGTTTTACCTGCACCTGTAGCTCCAACAATGGCTATTGTCTCGCCGGGACTAATACTAAAAGAAACATTTCTTAAAACATAATCTTCGGGATTGTAAGCAAACCAAACATCCTTAAATTCAATTTCACCCAGTACAGCCGGAAGCTGCGCAGGTTTGTCCGGATTCTTAATTATTGTTTCATCATCCAATAGTTTGAATATTCTTTCTGAAGAAGCCATCGCTGTCTGAAGAATATTATATTTCTCGGAAAGATCACGAACGGGACGCCAAAACATTTCAGTGTATTGAAAGAAAGCGATTAAAACTCCAACCGTTAAACGGCTTTGAATCACTTCTCCTCCGCCGTACCAAATGATAAGCGCTATCGAAATTACACTCAGCATTTCAACAGCCGGGAAAAACACAGCATAATAGAAAATAGATTTTATGTTGACTACTTTATTATCATTATTAATAGCCGTGAATTTTTGAAATTCATCTTTTTCCTTGGAGAATATCTGAACTACATTCATTCCGGTTACGCGTTCTTGCATATACGAGTTTAGTCTTGCAAGATGAAGACGAACATCTCGGTATATCTCCCTAACCTTTTTTCTAAATAAAAATGTTGCATAAATCAAAACCGGCATAACCGCAAGAGTAACAAGAGATAGATCCCACGCCATTGCAAACATGAAAATAAAAATCCAAACAATTACAAAGATATCGCTGAAAACAGAGACAATCCCCGATGAGAACATTTCATTAAGCGAGTCAACATCGTTTGTAACGCGGGTAACGGTTCTTCCAACGGGAGTTTTATCAAAATATCTTAAGGCAAGTTTCTGTACATGAGAAAAAATTTGAACACGAAGATCATAAACAATTTTTTGACCCATTAACTCTGTATAGTAAGTAAGGAAATACTGAATGGCCGCTTGGAGAATAAGCGACGCGAGCAAAATTCCGCAAATAATTAAAAGTCCGTGAAAATCACCATTCTTAATATTCTCATCGAATGCAATTTTTGTTAAGTAAGGACGAACCGGTCCGAGCGCCGCAACAAGTATATTCATCAGTATAGCAATGATTACATACTTTTTATACGGTTTAACATACTGAAGTAGCCTCCGCATCAACTTTGCGTCGTAAGCTTTGCCTAATATTTCATCATCTTTCTGCGCTTCGGCCATTCTAATTCATTTCTAAAAGTTCTTTTTCTAATAATTGTTTTGTGTTGAGATCGGAATAAATTCCGCCCTTTGCAACCAGCTCTTCATGATTACCCTCTTCAACAATCTCGCCTTGATCAATCACAAAAATTTTATCTGAATCTTTTACCGTTGAAATCCTATGGCTTATAATTATACTTGTTCGATCATTCATAAAATCTTTAAGCTTTTTTAATATCTCTTCTTCGGTATTTGTATCAACAGCAGAGAAAGAATCATCTAAAATTAAAATCTTCGGATCAACAGCTAATGCACGGGCAAGTGTAGATCGTTGTTTCTGCCCGCCGGAGAGTGTAATTCCGCGTTCACCAAGGATTGTTTGATAACCAAGCGGAAAAGAATCTACATCTTTTGATAATTGCGAGATCCCTGAAACTTTATCAACAAGGGATTGATTTTCAGTTTCTAATCCGTAAAGAATATTTTTTTCTAATGTATCGGAGAATAGAAAAGCTTCTTGCGGAACCAATCCGATATTTTTTCTTAATACTTCAAGCGGAATTTTTCTTACATCATGTCCGTCTATTTTTACTTGCCCTTCAGTGACATCGTACAAGCGAGGTAAAAGATTGATCAAACTTGTCTTGCCGACTCCGGTATGTCCGACAAAGGCGATTGTTTGCCCATGTTTTATTTTAAAATTTAAATTTTTAAGTATCCAGGGTAAATTTTCCGAGTAACGGAAAGAAACATTCTTAAATTCAATATCTCCTTTGATTTCCTGCATACTGTAATCCGTATCTTCATTAGAGATTTCATAAGGTTCATTAAATATTTTTAGAAGACGCTTCATACTTGCATCTGCCTGCTGGATCATATTTGCAACCCAGCCGAAAGAAATCATAGGCCAAATCAAATCTACAAGAAACAACATGAATGCTACTATTACTCCGATGCTTAGAGTTTTGTTGATCACCATATTTCCGCCCGTCAATACAACAATAATTGCAGACAGTCCGGCTATCATAAAAAATACGGGCATGAACATCGCCTGAAGTTTCACCTGGTCCATTTTACGATTTAGATATTCTGCGCTCTCTTTTGTGTATTCTTTTATTTCATGATCTTCTCTTTCATAAGATTTAATTACTCTTATACCGGAAAAACTTTCTTGAGCTTTCGTTGTTAGATCAGAAATTTTTTCTTGTATCCGTGTGTACTTAACGTGCATCTTTTTCATTACGAAGTAAACCACAAACGATAGAAGCGGTAAAGGTAAAAGCGCATAGAGTGTTAGGATTGGACTAAGCGAGATCATTACAGCAAATGTTAAAATAAATTTGATGCCGTTATCTATTGTGTACATAACCGCGGGACCGACATACATACGAACAGCCGCAATGTCATTCGTTGCATGAGACATAATATTTCCGGTAGAATTATTTTGAAAGAATCTTAATGGAAGTTTTTGGATATGAGTCCAAAAATCCTGCCGTAGATCAAATTCAATTTCTCTGGAAACAACAATTATAGTTTGACGGATAAAAAAACGGAAGACGTTGCTTATAGTTGCAGCAATTAATAATAGAATAACAAGATTTACAATTACTTGAATATCAAGTTGTTTGCTAAATGAATCTATACTTTGCATTACATTTATGGGAATGTAAACGTTGGCAAGATTAGAGCCGAGAATAAAAATTATTCCCAGTACCAGCTTGGTTTTATATCTTATAAAATATTTTTTTAAATGGGCGAGGTTACGAAACAAAGTTGAAAGAGTCCTTTCTATCTTTAACAACTAAAATACAAAATGCGTTCAATTTATA
>VEPI01000008.1:10908-23729 GCA_012026935.1 Melioribacter sp.
AACGCAGAGTAATGAATAATAAATTGATTTTCTCACTCTACACTCATTGTTCTACACTATTTAACCAATTACTTCAAATCCGGTATACTTCTGCAAAACTTTCGGTACAATTACTTTACCTTCCGGGGTCTGATAATTTTCTAATAACGATACCATTAACCGGCTTGTTGCTAAACCGCTTCCGTTAAGAGTATGTACAAATTCCGGTTTCTTTGTTTCTTCTTTTCTGTATCTAATATTTGCCCTGCGTGCCTGGAATGCTTCAAAGTTGCTGCATGATGATGCTTCTAACCATTTGTTTTCTGCAGGCGACCATGTTTCTATGTCATAACATTTCGCGGCAGAAAAACTTAGATCGCCGGTACATAATAACAAAATTCTGTAAGGAATATTTAGTGCATGTAAAATGTCTTCTGCATCTTTAACCATTAATTCCAATTCGTCGTAAGAATTTTCCGGTTTGGAAAATTTTACCATTTCAACTTTATTGAATTGATGTACACGCAAAAATCCTTTTGATTCTTTTCCGTAAGAACCGGCTTCTCTTCTAAAACACGGCGAATATCCGACATATTTTATTGTTAAATCTTTTTCCTGAAGAATTTCATCGCGGTGAATATTTGTTATCGGAACTTCTGCAGTTGGAACAGGATACAAACCGTCCTTCTCGATGAAGTACATATCATCTTCCAACTTCGGAATTTGTCCCGTTCCTTTCATTGATTCTCTATTAACAAGAACCGGAGGAAAAATTTCCGAATAACCGTGATCTTTCAAATGAGTATCCAGCATAAAATTTATTAGTGCACGTTCAAGCGTAGCACCCTTTCCCATATACAAGGGAAATCCTGAACCGGAAATTTTTGTGCCTCTTTCAAAATCCAATATTCCAAGTTTCTTACCGAGTTCAATATGATCTAAAACCTTAAAATCATTTTTATACGAAAATTCTTTCGGCAGCCATTGTCGGACTTCAACATTATCTTCTGCGGTTTTTCCAACTGGAACTGATGAATGAGCTAGGTTCGGAGTATGACGTAAAATATTCTCCAATTTTTCTTCAACATCACGAAGTTGACCATCAAGCAGTGCAATTTCATCTCCAACCCGTTTCATCTCTGCAAATACTGATGAAGTATCTTGCCCGGCTTTTTTCATCTGCGGAATTTGTGCTGAGACTTGATTCTTCTTTGCTTTTAAATCTTCAGTCCTGGATATGAAGGATCTTCGTTCTTCATCAAGCGCAAGGACCTCATCAACTATGTCTTTTGCATTTTTGTTAAGCAATCCTCGTTTAACAACTTCGGGATTCTCACGAATAAATTTTACATCTAACATTTTTTCCTCAATTATTTTAGTCTGTCATTGCGAGGAACGAAGTGACGAAGCAATCTATAGAAACAGATTGCTTCTCCCGATCAATATCGGGATCGCAATGACAAGGTCGATTTTATTTCACTACTATATTATAAATTTTATTTGGAATGTAAATTTCTTTTACGAGCTGCTTGCCGTCTGTATATAATTTAACCTTCTCATCAGCATAGACAGCTTTCTTAACATCCGCTTCCGGTGTATTAACCGCCAAATCAATTTTCGATCTTACCTTTCCATTAATCTGAACTACTACAGTAATCTTATCTACGCTTAATGCATTTTTATCAACATCAAACCAAACCGGATTTTCAAAAATTGATTTTTCTTTTCCCAGCATTTGCCAACATTCTTCTCCAAGATGAGGAGCTAATGAGGAAACCATTACTGCGAATCTTTCAAGCGAATAAGTTTGAAATTCTTTTCTGCATTCGTTCAAACTTTTAAGTTCGTTCAGTAATTCCATCAAAGAAGCTACAGCTGTGTTAAAACGGAAATGTTCTATCTCAACTCCAACTTTTTCCAAAGTTTGATTTGTCTTACGGTAAATATTTTTTTCGTTGTCGTCCAAATCATTTAAATCATATTTCTCTTTTGCATGATTATCCTTTGCTAGATTATTATGCATTTCAAACATTGAATAAGTTCGCTGTACAAAACGCTCAACGCCTACAATTCCTTTATCACTCCAATCACCGCCAAGTTCATAAGGGCCCATAAACATTAAATACATTCTGAATACATCCGAGCCATATTGGTTTAGTAATACATTCGGATCAACAACATTATCCTTCGACTTAGACATCTTTGCGCCTTGATTTGTAATCGTTCCTTGATGAATCAATTTTTGAAACGGTTCATTGCTGTTTACCAAACCGATATCACGCAAAAATTTGTGAATGAATCGTGCATAGAGTAAATGCATCACGGCATGTTCTGCACCGCCGACGTATGTATCAACCGGTGTCCATGCTTTTGCAAGATCAGGATCGAACATTCCTTGATCATATTTTGGATTGAGGTAACGCAAGTAATACCAGGATGAATCAACAAAAGTATCCATTGTATCAACATCACGTTTTGCATTACTGTTACACTTCGGGCATTTTACTTGAACAAATTCATCTTTGCCGGCTAACGGAGAACCACCATCAGGTTTGAAATTAACATCGTAAGGTAAAACAACCGGTAATTGATCTTCGGGAACGGGAACCTCGCCGCATTTTTCACAATGGATAATCGGTATTGGTGTTCCCCAATATCTTTGGCGGGAGATCAGCCAATCGCGAAGACGATAATTAATTGTACTTTTTCCAATTTTCTTTTCTTCAAGCCACTTAATTATTTTTTCTTTTGCATCATCAACGTAAAGACCATTTAGAAAATCACTGTTGATTGCCGGACCATCTCCTAAAAATGCTTCGCCTTCAAAATCATTTGTGGGTTGAACTGTTCTAATTATCGGTAGATTGAACTTCTTAGCAAATTCCCAATCGCGTTCATCTTGTCCCGGCACAGCCATGATTGCACCTGTACCGTAAGTCATCAAAACATAATCAGCGATCCAGATTGGAATTTTTTTATTGTTAACCGGATTAATTGCAAACGCGCCCGTTTGAACTCCGGTTTTTTCTTTAACAGTTGATGTGCGGTCTATCTCCGTCATTGATTTGATTGAGTCTCTGTATGCTTCAACTTTTTCTTTGAATTCTTTGGTTGTAAGTTTTCCAACTAACGGATGTTCCGGTGCAAGCACCATATAAGTCGCACCGAAAAGTGTATCAGGTCTTGTAGTAAAGATTTTTATTTGATCATTACTGCCGTCAATCTTAAAATTTACTTCTGCACCTATGCTTTTACCAATCCAGTTAGTCTGCATTACTTTTGTTTTTTCAGGCCAGTCAATTTTATTCAAACCATCGAGAAGTTCTTCGGCATAATTGGTAATCTTAAAAAACCATTGAGTAAGATTTTTCTGTTCAACCGTTGTTCCGCATCGTTCGCAAGTTCCATCGTTTAAAACTTGTTCTCTCGCTAAAACTGTTTGACAGGAAGGACACCAATTTACCGGTGCATTTTTTCTGTACGCTAATCCTTTTTTGTAAAGCTGCAAGAAGAGCCACTGATTCCATTTGTAATATTCCGGATCGCAGGTCATCAGCTCTGCAGCCCAATCGTACATTCCGCCCATCCGCTTAACCATTACACGGATATCATTTATGTTTTTCAACGTGCTGTCTTTAGGATGTACACCCGTTTTAATAGCATAATTTTCTGCAGGAAGACCGAATGCATCATAACCTATCGGTTCAAAAACGTTATAACCTTTTAGCTTTTTGAAACGTGCATACGAATCAGTTGGTCCGTAATTATACCAATGTCCTATATGCATTTTAGCAGCGGACGGATATATGAACATCACAAGGCAGTAGAGCTTTTTCTCAGCATCAGTTAGATCGGTTTTATGGACTTTCTTCTCTTCCCAGAATTTCTGCCATTTTAATTCGATTTCTTCAAAAGGATACTTCATTCTAATTGCAATATTTGTGAAAATTGGTATCAAACTTATCAAAAAAGGGATGGTTTATCAAGGAAGGGCTACAGAACATTGATTGTTATGATAATTATGATTCACTAAGATTATAATCAATCATAAAAGATCATTTTAATCTGTGTTCTATTGTCTTTAATTTTCTTTTACCTTTTTATAACTTGCATTCAAAATAAAAACCATCCGAGGTAACGATGAAACGATTTCTTCTCATTCTTTTATTATCAATATCAGCATTAACAATAATTGCTCAGAAACGTGCAATGACAATTGAAGACATGTGGAATATGAAACGCATAACAAGTTTTGATATTTCTCCCGATGGCAGAAATATAGTTTTCGCTGCAACCGCTTATGATATGGATAAAAATAAAGGCAACAGCGATGTTTATATGATAAGCAGTGATGGAAAATATTTTCATCCCGTAAAAAATTCTGAAACAAGCGAGAGCGCACCAAAATTTACAACAGATGGAAACAAAATAGCTTACGAATTTAAAAATAATATTTGGCTTTGTGATCTTGACGGTAATAACAATTCTCAATTAACGGATTTATATACGGGCGCTTCGGGATTAGTCTGGTCCAAAGACGGAAAGTTTGCTTTGTTTGTTTCGAGCGTATATCCTGATTGTACAACTCAACTATGCAATGAAAAGAAAGATAAAGCTGCAGAAGAAAGTAAAGTAAAAGCAAAGATATTCACAGAATTGATGTATCGTCATTGGAACGAATGGCGCGGAGAAAAACGCAGTCATCTATTTCTTCTCAATGTTAAAACGAAAGAGTATGTTGATTTAACATTAAACAGTAAGTTCGATGTTCCTCCAATTGCACTAGGCGGCGATGTAGATTATGCACTTTCTCCTGATGGAAATGAAGCTGCTTTTACAATGAACACAGATCAAAATTTAGCAACTAGTACGAATAATGACGTATTTATTATCAATGAAACATCGCCGGGACAATACAAAAAAATTTCAGTAAGCGGCGGAAATGATAACGGTCCTGTTTACTCACCCGATGGAAAATATATTGCATTTCATTCAATGGCACGTGCCGGATTTGAAGCGGACAAACAAACACTTATGCTTTACAATCGCGCAAGCGGAGAATTAAAAAATGTAACCAGTAAACTTGATATTTCTATCGGTCAAATTTTGTTTTCCCGGGACGGAAAATTTGTTTACTACGATGCTGACAGAGAAGCATACCACTCAATTTTTAGATACGATCTGGAAACGGGAGAAAATACAGTATTAATTAAAGACGGAACAAATAATTCAATGCAGCTTTCTCAAGATGGAAATAAAATTTACTTTTTACGTCATCATAATAATTTACCGACAGAAATTTTTTCGATGGATACGGATGGAAGCAATTTAAAACAGATAACTAACATCAACGGAGAATTGCTTTCACAAATTCAGTTTGGCGAGTTTGATACTTTCTGGAGTATCGGTGCAAACAAAGCAAAGGTTCAATCAATTATTGTAAAACCGCCTTTCTTTAATCCGAATAAAAAATATCCGCTCATATTTTTAATTCACGGAGGACCGCAGGGAAATTGGGCCGATGATTTTCATTACAGATGGAACACACAACTCTTCGCTTCTAAAGGTTATGTTGTTGTTGCACCTAATCCGCGCGGCAGTACCGGCTACGGACAGAAATTTACAGATGAAATTTCGGGTGATTGGGGCGGAAAGGTTTATACCGATTTAATCAATGCTTATGATTATACAATTAAGAATTTCAAATTCATTGATGCGAATAATACTTTTGCCGCCGGTGCTTCTTACGGCGGATATATGATTAACTGGCTGGAAGGTCATTTCAATAAATTTAATGCTGTTGTTTCTCATGATGGTGTTTTCAATCTTGAAAGTATGTGGGGCTCAACGGAAGAACTTTGGTTCCCTGAATGGGAAATGAAAGGAACTCCTTACTCAAACAGAGCATTACATCAAAAATGGTCACCGCATCAATTTGCAAAAAATTTTAAGACTCCAATGCTGGTTGTACACGGCGCGCTCGATTTTAGAGTTCCTGAAAGCCAGGCGTTTGAACTTTTTACAACACTTCAGCGGAAAAATGTACCAAGTAAATTTTTGTATTTTCCCGATGAATTTCATTTTGTAACCAAACCTCAAAATGCGAGATTATGGTGGAATACAATATTTGACTGGTTTGAACAATATAAAAAATAAAGGGGTGCACAATGAAATACTATGATAGAGAAGATCTGAACTCAACCGCAATTGATGAAAACAGTTTTGATACTGAAGAAAAAGTTAAGCGCGGAAGTGATTATGTTGATGATCGTCTCTGGGAAAAAGTTGAACGCGTTGGCAGTAAAATTCGTTTTGCAAACGAGGTGAAGGCATTATACAGGTATATGGTTGATAAACATGTTCCTTGGTACCGTAAATCAATTGTTATTGCAGCACTTATTTATTTTATCAGCCCGATAGATGCAATCCCGGATTTAGTACCGCTGGTTGGCTATTTAGATGATCTGGGAGTGATTACTGCAGTCATAAAATATCTCGGACATGAACTTGTTCCGTATTATGATTAGCAAAAAATTGAAATAGAATCCCGTTTTTGGGATTCTATTTCAATAATAAAATTTACTCTACCTTAAAAATCTCTCTGTGTCCGCCTTCAATATTATCTATATAACCTTTCATTATTTCCGCAACCTGAGGTTTAGAGGTAAATCCTCTTAAATGCTTTTCAAAATGGTCAAGACTTTCAACTTCTGCCTGGAGTACGACAGTCCAATAAGCAGCAACAATATCTGTCATAATTTTTACATTCTTAAAACCTTCGGCTTCCATAAAAGGTGCTGCCTGCTTAAAAGAATTAACAAGATTTTTAGCTTTCCCGGGTTTTGCGCGGAATACATCTCGTACTAAATACATATCTATTTCCTTTCTAACTTATTTTTAATTTGTTTATTACTGTGACTACTGTCTACATAATAAAAATAATTACTAAATATCTCTCTTTCAATAAATTTGTTCTTACATAATCATTATCAACTTTTTTATCTTTGCATAAACAACTGAGGTTAGAATGAATTTTTCTGTAACCAAATCAGATACAATTTTTCACGGAAAAGTTTTTGATGTGAAAGTTGACGAGATAGAATATAGAGGGACAGGTAACAAATCTTTTAGACAAGTTGCCGTACACCCGGGAGGAGCTGTTGTATTGCCCCTAAAAAGTGATGGTAAAATTGTCTTGATTTCTCAATACCGTTATCCGCATAACGAAATACTTTTAGAACTTCCCGCAGGAAAACTTGAAATAAATGAAGATCCCTTACTTTGTGCAACCCGGGAGCTTTCGGAAGAAACCGGTTATACTTCAAATAAGATTACAAAACTTGGAAAAATTTATACTACCCCGGGTTTTTGCGATGAAGTTCTTCACATCTATCTTGCTGAAGATTTAACACCCGGCAATCATGCACGGGAAGAAGGTGAGGAAGGAATGGAAGTTTTTGAATTAACACTTGATGAGATTAAAGAAAAAATCCGTAATGGAGAAATTGTTGATGCAAAAACTATTTGCGGTGTCGCACTTTACAACTTGAATTTGGATCAATGATTTTAGAAACAATTGTTATTCGTTTGTTAATTCATCCAACTCAACTTTGTGCAAATGAGTAATTTTCTTTCCTAAAAATCTTTCAGCAATCTCGCGGAATTTTAACGGCACATCGCTGACGTAAAATTCGCTTTGACCGTGATGAACCGACTGGTTGCGGAGTTGTCTTCCATTTAAATAATCTTCTACCAATCTTGCGGCCGGAGTTCCGGAATCAATCAGTTTAACATTCCTGCCCACAACTTTTTGAATTACATCTTGAAGTATCGGATAATGCGTACAGCCAAGAATTAAACTATCTATTTTCTTTTTGTGAAGTTCACTTAAATATTCTTTTGCAACAAGCTCGGTTACTTTGTGATCAAGCCATCCTTCTTCTGCAAGCGGAACAAACAAAGGACAAGCTTTTTCATAAACTTTTACTTTAGGATTTAATTTCTTCAGTTCATGCGCATAAGCTTTATTATTTATTGTTGCGCGTGTTCCAATTACTCCAACAACTCCATTTCTTGATTCTTGAAGCGCCATCTTTGCGCCGGGTTCAATCATTCCAATAACGGGTATTGTTAAAAATTTTCTTAACTCTTTAAGCGCTACGGAAGATGCAGTATTGCAGGCAACGACAAGCAGTTTAATATTTTTCCTTAATAAAAAATTTGCTGCCTGAAGAGAATATTCAACAACAGTATCATTGGATTTCGATCCATACGGCACGCGGGCAGTATCACCAAAGTAAACAACGTTTTCGTTCGGCATTAAGCGTGTGACAGATTTAACTACTGTTAATCCGCCAATACCGGAATCAAAAAAACCAATCGGATTTGTTTTATTCATGAAATTCAATTTATCACCTATAACATTTCTTCAATTGTTTGAGTTAATTCATGAGTTATTAATTGATAAACGTCCGGAGAAATCTTTTTTCTGTTTCTATCAAGAATATAAAACGAATCTACTACATCATCTGACTTGGTAGAAATTTTTGCAAAGTAAATAGAAAGACCAAGTTCATTCATCTTTTTAGTAATTTGATAAAGCAGCCCGAGACGATCAGAAGAAAAAATATCTATGATTGTATATTTATCATGCTTTTCAAAAACAATTTTGATCTTTCCCTTTCTTTTGAAAAGTTTGTTCTCTATACGCCACCACTTGGATTTTATTTTATTAAACTCTTTTGTTATTTGTAATTCGTTCTCTACAGCCAGGTAAAGATCGTTTGTAATTTTTGAATATCTTCCCTCATCAACAACTTTACCTGTTCTAAAATCAGAAATGTTAAAGCTGTCAATAACAATTCCATCTTTGCGTGTAAATATTTTTGCATCGTGAATATTAAGATCATTAATTGAAAGCGCACCGCACATTCGGGAAAGTAATGCTTCCGAATCACGTGTAATTACAGTAACAACAGTAAAGCCGCTTTCTTCTTTAAAGAAAACCGAAACCGGCGAACCTTTTTCAATTTCTTCAATATGGCGATTTATTTCTTCAGTGGAAAAATGCTGCAGATAACTAATATCATTTATTGATTCGATATGATCCTTAAAGGATCCTTCGGAATAAATATCGGAACTTTTAATAAGATCCTTTAAATTGTATGAAAGTAATTCCTGCCCGCTGATTCTATCATCAAGCATCGTTTTTGTCTTCCGGTACAACTCATTTAACAGCTCACTCTTCCATTGAGTCCAAACAACTTGCGATACTGCCGAAAGATCGGCGTAAGTGAGTAAATACAAAAGATCAAGCCATTCAGAATTTGGAAACAAATCTGCAAAACTATTTAATGTTGACGGATCATTAAGGTTACGCCTGAATGCGACTTGTTCCATCGTTAAATGATGATGAACTAAGAATTGAACAGTCACAATTTCTTCAAAACTGTAACCAAGTCTCTCCATAACCGAATTTGCTATCTCCGCACCAATTATCTCGTGTCCGGATAAACTAATTGGTTTGGCAATATCATGAAAAAGAACTGCCAGATACAAAATATCTTTTTGTTTTACACTTTGAAATAATCTTCCAAGCAGTGAAGTTTCTTCTGAAAGCGATTCAAGTGTGGTCAATGCAATAATCGTGTGTTCATCGGCTGTATAACAATGATAAACTCCCGGCTGAAAATATCCTACCAATTCCTTAAACTCGGGAAGGAATGAACTTAGTACTCCAAGCTCGTTCATAGTTGATAAAGTTTTTCCGACATTTTTCGGCAGTTTAAGAATTTCCCGGAAAAACACAGATGATCTTGCTTCTAATATTTGCGTTTCTTCGTGGTCAATAATTGCTTCAATAATTTTTGTAAGGAGCGGTTCATCAAAACGTGCGTCGTATAATCCTCGATAATACAATGCCCGCAAAATTATGGATAACGAAAGTTCTGTTTTGCTTGTTTGATAAATAATATTTCCCTTTAAGGAAAAATCATCATCAAGGTGAATCAGTAAATAATCGCTGATAGGTGCTGCAAATTCTTCGCTGAAACGTTTGATCATTGTGCTTGTAAATCGTTTTATTGTATTGGCCGCATCAAAATATTTTCTCATGTACGCATGCCAGCCGTCTCCGGAATAACCTAAAACGTTCGCGATTTTTTCCTGATATATAAATTCGAGTCTATCATTTTTATATTTACTTAACAAATGAAGATGATTTCTGGCGTTCAGAATAAACCGATAACTTTCCTGCAGCCGCGTAATTGCCCGCGGTATAAGAATCTTATTCTCTTTAATAATACTTAAGAAATGCTGTGTTTGCGTAATTTCTTCCTGTGAAGTGAGCATCAAATCATTTTTTAAAGTGAATATCCACTCAATAACTTGAAGATCGCGTAAACCGCCGGCGGTATACTTAATGTTAGGCTCAAGTACTTTTGCCGATTCGCCGTATTTAGCATAACGAAGTTTAATGTCTTCAAAAAAATCTTGAATTAATTTCTTTTTGTGTTTTTCAGTTAATAATTCAAAAATTTTTTTATTCCATTTGTGGTAAAGTTTTTCATTTCCAAGAATATATCTTGTTTCGAAAAATTGAGTGAAGGCATGAAGATCTGAATTAAGAAATTTTTGAATATCGGAAAAATCACGAATTGTATGAGAGACCTCAATACCGGCGTCCCAAAGCATAGTAATACAATTATTTATTACAGCTTCATTCCCGTCTATCTTTTCAAAGATGAACATCAAGTCAATATCCGAGTAAGGGGAAAGTTCTCGTCTGCTAAAACTTCCCACCGAAGCGACAGCACAATTCAGTTTAATTCCTTTTAGAACTTTTAGAATATATTCTTCGACAAGGATACTCCACTTAACGGAGAATTTAAACGGATCTTTTAGAAGTTCTTCTGTATTGAAGATTCTATCCCGATCCTCGAAAAATTTTTCTTTTAGTTTAAGTGGTTCCATAATTTAAAAATTGGGCGAGTCGCTCTCGCCCATAATTGATTCGGTCATTCTGAGTCCCGTTGAGCAGGATGAAGAATCTCAAATATTGAGTTTGAGATGCTTCTCCCGACAACCCGGGATCGGCATGACAAACATAAATTACAGTTTTTTAAATCTTGCCTGGAAGAATCTCAATTGTTTCGGTTCATAAACCATCTTTAATCCTTTAATCTTTTTTCTATTCTCAAAGACTTGTGCAACAGATTCAACAGTAACATCAATATGTGCTTGAGTATAGACGCGTCTTGGAAAAGTTAAACGAACCAGTTCAAGTTTTGGATAACGGTGTTTTCCGGTTTTCGGATCGCGTCCGGCAGAAACTACTCCGCGTTCCATTCCTCGTACACCGCTGTCAATATAAATTTCAGATGCTAAAGTTTGCGCAGGAAATACATCCTGTGATAAATGAGGTAAGAATTTTTTTGCATCAAGAAATATTGCATGTCCTCCAAACGGATATACTAAAGGAATATTATATTTCTCAAGCTGTTTACCGCAATATTCAACTTGTCCTATGCGTGCTTTAATATTATCGAACTCAACCATTTCTTCTATTCCTCTAGCCATAGCTTCCATATCGCGTCCGGCAAGTCCGCCGTATGTATGAAGTCCTTCATAAACCACAACCATATTACGTGCTTCTTCAAAAACACGTTTATCACGCGTTGCAAGGAATCCGCCAATATTTACCATTAGATCTTTCTTTGCACTTACCCATAAGCCGTCAAAGTAAGAGCATATTTCTTTTAATATTGTTGCAATCGTTTTATTCTCGTACCCTTTTTCGCGCATTTTAATAAAGTATGCATTTTCTGTTGCTCTTGTAGCATCTAACCAAAGTTTAATTTTATATTTATTAAGAAGTGAGCGAACTGCTTTCAAATTCGACATCGAAAATGGTTGACCACCAGCCATATTAACCGGCCCCGCCATGAATACATAAGGAATATTTTTTGCACCTACTTTTTTAATAGTGTCTTCTAGTTTATTCAGATTAATGTTGCCTTTAAAAGGATGAGTATTTTGCGGATCGTGTGCTTCATCAATAATAACATCAACAAATCTACCGCCGGCAATTTCTATATGTTCGCGTGTAGTTGTAAAATACATATTGCCGGGAACAACATTATCCGGTGAAATTAAAATTTGTGATATCATATGTTCTGCCGCTCTGCCTTGATGAGTAGGAACGAAGTAAGGCATTCCGTAATATTTTTTTACATTGTCCCACAAATAATAAAAATTTCTACTGCCAGCATAAGCTTCATCACCCAACATCATTCCTGCCCATTGATAATCGCTCATTGCGTTTGTACCGCTGTCTGTAAGTAAATCTATGTAAACATCTGCGCTCTTTAGTAAGAAAGTATTATATCCGGCATCCTTTGCACATTTTTCACGATAAACTTTGTTTGTCATTTTTATCGGTTCAACCATTTTAATTTTGAACGGTTCAGCCCAGCTTCTTTTAATTATTTTTTTAGACATGTTTTCTCCAAAAAATTATTTAATCAAATACGAATTAATTATCATAGTTTTCAGATCATCTGTCAGACAAACTTTTTCTTTAATTTTTTTCTTTTCTGTTCTGCAATTATTTCAGATGAGATTCCGCCGCGGGTATTGAACTTTGCAGTGATCTTCATATATCTCGGTTTGCAAACTTTTACGAGATCATCAAGAATTCTATTTGTAACCGCTTCAAAAAAGATTCCGTCGTTTCTAAATGATTGGAGATAAAACTTATAACTCTTCAACTCAACACAAATTTTTTCCGGTATGTATTCTAAAATGATCGTAGCAAAATCCGGCTGCCCGGTTTTAGGACAAAG
>VEPI01000071.1 GCA_012026935.1 Melioribacter sp.
CCCTACTTACATTATGAGAATAAATAATTTTTCCGTCTCATATTAGGCCAAGCTTTCCTACCATAAAAATTAATTTATTGCAAAACAGGTCTGAATCAAAGATTCTTTACTCCGTTACTTTTTGCATAATTTTTGATAAATTGAATCGGGAAATAATGCCCATGAATCAATAAACTTGAATCATTCGAAATAGTTATAAGTTTTTATTATTAAAAATAAATATGATTAAATCTCGCATCCAAATATCTTTTCTAATTCTGATTCTGTTTTCCCAAATCGCTTTTCCTCAGCCTCAGAAAGTTGATGTTGATGCTTATATGAACACAGCCCTATTGCACATGAAGGCGGGCCGTTACGGTGAAGCAATAGATCAATTGAACAAATACATAACCGCTATGCCTCAGGAATCCGGAGGCTATAATTTACGTGCTATGTGTTTTGAAAAACGTCAGCAGTATGAATACGGACGTTTAGATTATAGACGCGCAATTGCTATAGAGAAGCGAGATGCCGTTAAGAGGGCCGAATACGAAAGAAATCTTCAGCATCTTCTCGATATCTGGTATCCGATACTCCTCAAAAAAATTGAAGGGCATTTACGTGAGATTGCAATAGATCCCAACCAGCCGTTCAATTATCTCGAGATCGGAAAAACATATAAGCTGATGGAGATCTGGGATAAAGCAGAACAATGGTATGATGAATATTTAAAACGCGATGATAACGCATCACCGGATGAAATAATTCGTTATACGGAAGTCCTTGCAAAAACCGGAAGCATTGTTAAAGGGGAAAAGATTCTTAAAAAATTTACAGACCGCTATCCGAGTGATTGGCGTCTATGGAGCCGTTACGGTTACTTTACAATGTGGCTTGGTAAATATCAGATTGCAACCAGAGCATTTGAGACCGCATTAGGCTTTAAGCCGTTTTTTAAGGAAGCTCAAGACGGTCTTGATATGGCTACAAACAAAGCATACTTAACTCAAGAAAATCCGCGTGCATTCGAAAAAGAATATCCGATTGACCGTTACTATCGAATTCTTAGAAGAAATCCTAATGACTTTGATACACGCTTTAAGTTAGTTGATGACCTTATTCAAGCCGGCCGCCTTGAAGAAGCTTATCAGCAATTACAATTTATTGGTGTTACAAAATCGGATGATGCCAGATATAAAGATAAGTGGGAATTCGTTACTGAGACACGGACTAAAACTTATAAAGAGAAATTAGATAACGCCAAGGCCAGTCTCTCTGCAAATCCCAACGATAAAGATGCAATTAAAATGATTGCAGAATATTATGAATACTTAGCCGAATATGACAGCGCAATGGTAATGCTTGATAGATATTTCGAACAGAATCCCGAAGAAAAAGATGCACCGCTTCGTTATAGATGGGCCCGCATCTCTGCATGGAGCCGCGAGTTTGATAAAGCAATTGAGATTACAGATAAATTATTACAGGATTCTCCAAACAATCTCGACTATCAACTTTTCCGTGCACAAGTATCAGTTTGGATAAACCGCGATATTGATCTCGCAAAACAATATCTAAATAATGTTTTAAAAGCCAGGCCTGATAATGTTCAAGCTCTAGTTTCTATGGGTTCGATCAAATTGATTGAAAAAGATTTTGATGCCGCCCAGCAAATGGCAAATAAAGCAAAAGAAATTGATGCCACAAATGATGACGTGACTAAACTACAATCTAATATTGATTGGCAAAAGTTGCGTTTTGAAGAAGAAAAACTTTACGCAATTTTGGAAGAAGGAAGAAGCAGAGTTACTGCAGATGATCCTAATGGCGCTCTTCCCTTCTACGAAGATTATTTATCAAAGGCAGAGCCTAATAATCAAATTCTAAGAGAATACGGCGACGTTTTATTCTTAGCAAAAAATTATCCAAAGGCACTCGATACTTATAATCAAGTTCTTTCTGCCGGACCAAATTACGATGCGCAACTTCAGCGGGCTAAACTATATTTTGCAATGAACGATACGGTTAACACTATTCATGAGTTCAAGGATTTAGTAAGACAAGATTCCTCAGATTATGATGCAAATTTGTCCCTTGGTGATTCTTATGCAAAGTTCGGTGAACCTGATTCCGCTCGGATGGTTTATAACAATTTGCTCGACTGGAAAGATATAGATTCTACACAGATATCAGCAATCAAACAAAGAAAGGGTTGGCTGCCAATTACCGGCATTGCATCCATCTTCGAAACTTTTCCTAGCTATGTTAGTCTGAATCCATCCGTTTTTTATTATACAGATAACACGAGTTTTAGATTATTCGGCGGAGGTTTACGAATGGAACTTGGTGTTACAAAATTTCTTTCATTCGGAGTTTCATTTTTCCGCAATTCACTAAGAGCTAATTCCGCCAGTCTTAATCAAGATATAATAGG
The DNA here is from genome assembly GCA_012026935.1 of Melioribacter sp. Lineage (GTDB taxonomy): Bacteria > Bacteroidota > Ignavibacteria > Ignavibacteriales > Melioribacteraceae > Fen-1258. The sequence continues at coordinate 2,414 of VEPI01000071.1, forward strand.
CACGTATAATTTTACAGGTGAACAACTTTTTACAACTTTTAAGGGATTAATTCTATTCAGGTTTTTTGATAACCTAAGACTCTCGGCCGGATTGGGCATAAGTACCGTGTTAGGAAAATTTACACGCGATGATTATGATATCAACGCTAGTTACGAGAGACGCGATACGGTGGGAATTAGTCTGTCTTATAAAAATACGGATGCTGCATTACTTCTTTATTCACCTTATCTAATTGATATACGGAGTTACGCAGCAATATATAATTTCAACGGTTATTTTAGAAATAGAGACGGGCTGAAAATTTCCGGACTATTTCAGTACGTAAGTGTTGAGGACGGAAATGCCGGAAATGATTTCAACATTAGATTAGGTAAATATTTCTGGCCTGATTTTGCAATCGGTTACGAATATGCTTACTCAAATTATAAAATAAAATCAGATTACTATTATTCCCCCCGCAATTTTGAATCGCATTGCATTTGGCTTGATAATGATCTTGACAAGAAAGAAAATTTAAGAGTTTCAATTGGCGGAAAAATTGGAATAATTCCGCAAAGTACTTTATTGGCTCTTGAAGGACACGTAGAAGCGGAATACACTCCAATTAAAAAATTAATTTTTTCCGGAAGGATCAGCATTGGAAGTTCATCACGCAATAATTCCAGTTACCGTTATTTTTCAGGTCAGCTTTCAGCTTATTGGAACATATTTTAGCCTTGTCACTTATTCTTCTTTTCTTATTTTTACAAAAAAACCGGAGTACTTTTTAGATGAGAATTGTTTTTCTATTATTCATAATAAATTTTTCAATTTCAATATATGCACAAGAAATAAAATTTTTTGGTGAAGCGAAACCCGGCGGAATCGTAATAGGCACAGGTGAAAAAATTGTAAGTGCTGCATTAAATAATACCAACCTTCAAATTGATAAAAACAGTTTTTTCCTTTTTGGCTTTGATCGTGATGCCTCCGGAAAATATTTGTTAAAAGTAAAATTCAAGAACAAAAAAATTCAGACTTTCGAATACATTATAGAAAAAAAGGATTACGAGGAACAACGTCTCCGATTAGCGAACAAATATGTTACCCCGCCAAAAAAATTAAAAAGTAGAATTCAACGTGAAGCATTGTTGATGAAATCTGCTCGCTTAAAAATCGGCAAAGTTAAAGATGCATTATTCATGGAGGGATTCGTTTACCCGGTTGACAGTGTTGATATACGCTCTACATTTGGCCTTCAGAGAATATTAAACGGAAAACCGAGCAACGTTCATAACGGACTTGATTTTGGCGGTTCGGAGGGAGATTCCATCCGTGCTATTACTGACGGTATAGTTTGTATTGCAGGTAAAAATTTTTTTTATAACGGTAATTTTGTTTTGTTAGATCACGGACAAGGATTAACAAGCGTTTATCTTCACATGAGTAAAATAATGGTTAAAGATAATCAGAAAGTAAAAAAGGGTGATGTGATCGGTCTTGTAGGAGAAACGGGACGCGCAACAGGTCCGCATTTACACCTTGGTGTTCAGTGGTACAAAAAAAGAATTGATCCGATGAGCTTGTTTGAATTAAAATTTTAAATGTAATGGAAGCAAATTTTGCGTCCACTACAACACATTATAATTATAATAGTTCGGCAATATTGTTTACTACAATAGCGCCAAGCTTTTCCAGTTTTTCTTTTCTCTGATGTCCGTTAGAACTTAAGATGCAATCCGCCCCAATCTCTGTAGCAACTTCGTAATCATGTTCAGTATCGCCGATAAGTAATGTTTCCCCCTTTCCGTTACCCAGACGTTTCATTAGTTCTTTGCCAAGATGAAGTTTGCCTGCAGCGTAAATGTTATCTAAACCGACTATATGTGAAAAATATTTTGTGAGTCCGAAATGTTCTACCATTTCCTCAAGTGTATGTTGGGAATAAGCGGAGAGAATTGATTGCCCTATTCCAAGTTTATCTATCTTCTCCATTACATCAATTACACCCTCATAAATCGTACATTCAAATTTTCTATGTTCGTATTCATCCATCCATCTTTTACCAATAACTTCGAATGACTCTTCTTCGAAATTGAATCCAAGTGCAGCGTAATAATTCTTCACCGGGATTGTAAATATATTCTTGTATTCTTTTTTGGTAATTGTTTTAAGATTTTTTTCTTTCAGCAGCCAGTTAATTAATTCTACGCAGAGATCTACGTCGTTAATTATAGTTCCGTTCCAATCCCAAAT
>VEPI01000018.1:0-16252 GCA_012026935.1 Melioribacter sp.
TGTGCACCCTGCGGGACTCGAACCCGCGACCTGATGATTAAGAGTCATATGCTCTACCAACTGAGCTAAGGGTGCGGGGCAAAAATAAATAAAAATCGTCTGTTGGCAAAACTTTGGAAGTTTTATGTTGAGGATAACTAGATTTGTTCTAAAAATGTCTTTGTAAGAGGGATCAACAATTATGATTGTTGACCCCAATTTAATTTTGATAATCGCTAAAAATTTATTTTTTTGATTTTGAAAACAGCAATTTATAAATACAATACGCCACTACGCTGCCAATGCTTAAGAAAGCTAGAGTCATAAAAATTATTCCGCTAATTTGAAGTCCCATTTCTCACCTTTTTCTTTTTCCATGCAATATGAATTAATAAAATAAACGTCCCGAAAACAGCAATCATAAAAATTCTTGAACCCCAGATATAGAGTAGGTTTTCTTCAGCAACTCCTTTTAATAACAATATTGGAATAGCATCGTTTATCAGCCACCAAGTCATAACAATAAATAACATTAACGGAGTAACATACTTCATAACATAAAAGAAAAATCTTGGAATTTTTATGTCTCCTCCTTCATTCATTTCATCCCAAGCTTTTTCCGCTCCAAAAATCCACATAAAGATCACCGTCTCCGCAAAAGCAAAAACAACTAATCCGAAGGTTCCGGCCCAGTAATCCATCTCATCGAGATAACCGAATTTCAAATAGAACACAACCAGTTGAACCGCTAAAATGACTGCAAAACCAAGAGAAAGAACTGCCTTTTTTCTACTCATGCCAAATTCATCTTCTAAAAATGCAATTACTTGCTGTCCCATTGCTACCGATGAAGTAATTCCTGCAAAGAATAAAAGCAAGAACCAGAGAAATCCAAAAAATTCACCAAAAGGAATTTGTTCAAAGACTAAAGGCATTGCCGCAAAACCTAAATCAAACGAACCGCCTTTTGCCATAGCGGTTGTAGTCGCAATACCGAAGAAAGCTACTGAAATTGGAATCGCTATTGAACCGCCAAGTACAACTTCGGCAAATTCATTTGTTGCAGAAGTTGCTAATCCAGAAATAACAATATCGTCTTTGGGTTTTAAATAACTTGCATACGCGTGTATTGTTCCCATGCCGACAGAAAGAGTAAAGAAAATTTGTCCTGCAGCCGCAAGCCATATTTTGGGATCTCCCAGTTTTGAAAAATCCGGGTTCCAAATAAACCCGAATCCGCTGCTTACTGAATTTTCCGGAACATTTGGATCCGGAGTGCCAAGAGTAATAACCCTTATTACAATAATTATTGCGAAAACAAATAGCGCCGGCATTGCAATTTTTGCCAGCTTCTCAATCCCTTTCGAAATTCCTTTGTATAAAATCCAAAAATTAATTGCGAATGTAATTATCATAAATATGTATGCAATCGTAATTCCGTTAAAATACGATGTTGCCTCCCGCCCTTGATAACCATAGAGAAAGGTTTTCATTGCTTCAAAATTTTCCAGTCCGAAATAACTTTTTGTGATTGATAAAAAGCTATATCCCAACGTCCATGATTCAATATATGTATAGTATATTAGGATTATTGTTGAAACAAATAATCCAATCGCTCCAAAATATTTTGCGGTTTTATTTTTCCATAATACATCAAACATTCCAGGTGCACTCCCGTGCCCGTATTTACCGCCATGTCTGCCGATGCCCCATTCCATCCACATAAGAGGAATTCCTACTATCAGAAAAAAAATAAAATATGGAATCATAAAAGCACCGCCGCCATTTGATGCAGCCTGTACAGGAAAACGAAGAAAATTTCCAAGGCCAATTGCATTACCTGCGACAGCCAGAATAAGGCCATAACGGCTGCCCCATTCTTCACGTTTTGTAATTTGTTCTGCCATTCAAACTCCGGTTAGTATCTTGTAGGTAATTAATTTTGTGCAAATATTAAATATTCTATTTGCAATCGCAATTGAAAAATATAAATCATTTCATATTAATTTCGGTAAGCTTAAATAAAAAATAAAAGGGCTTTTGCTATTGTAACAAAAACCCTTAGATATAATTGTTATAAAAAAATTATTCGTGTTTAAGTTTTTTCTTCTGAAAAGCGTTTAGCCATTACGCTGTGCTTCTTTCCGTAAAGAAAATATATTAGTAATCCTATGACTAACCAACTAGCAAGTCGTGCCCAGTTCTGCCATTCCAAAGTTAACATCATACCCAAATTGAAAATAATTCCCATTGGTGCAACAAACCAAATAACCGGCGCTTTAAATGGTCGGTGACGTGATGGTTCCTTCTTTCTCATAATCCATACTGCGAGACAAACCAAAACAAAGGCAAGCAGTGTCCCGATATTAACCATCTTAGAAATTCCTTCGATTGGGGTAAATGCCGAAACAAGTGAAACAACTATGCCTATCAATATATTTGCTTTCCATGGGGTACTAAATTTCGGGTGAATCTCTCCAAATGTTTTCTTTGGAAGTAATCCGTCTTTTGAGATTGCATAAAACACACGAGACTGACCGAGAAGCATAACAATACAAACGGATGTGAGTCCGGCAATTGCAGCAATTGAGATTATAAAAACTGCATAGTTCAGTCCTTGCGAACCAAACGCAGCGGCAATTGGAGCGGTAATATCAATATCTTTATAGTTAACCATTCCCGTAATGACTAGTGCTACAAGAATGTAAAGTATTGTACAAACTATTAGAGAAGTAATTATTCCAAACGGAACATCTTTTTGCGGATTTTTTGCTTCGCCAGCATGTGTAGACACCGTATCAAAACCAATGTAGGCAAAGAAAATATATGCCGCTCCGGCAACTATTCCCAAAAGGCCAAATGCACCATGTGTCCCGCCAAATGAATCAGTGTAAAATCCACGTGCAGGAATAAAAGGGTCCCAATTAGCAGTGTTTATATAGTTGGCTCCTAAAACAATAATGAACAACACAACTGAAACTTTGATTGCAACCATTACATTGTTTGTACTAGATGCTTGTTTAATTCCTCGAACTAGAATTAATGTAAGAACCCAAATGATTAACAATGCCGGGAGATTAACTGCAAAATCAACTCCTAAAATTGAAGGAAAGCTAAGATTTGAAAAGCGTGTTGATAGATCTGTCAGTGTTCCTTTGCTTGTTGCATCGGCAATTAATTCCTTTGCTGTAAAAACATCATTCATTAACCAGATTGGAAATTTTATGTCAAACAGATGAAGAAATTTTGCAAAATATCCGGACCACCCAACAGCAACAGCAGAAGCAGCCATGCCATATTCCAGAATTAAATCCCAGCCGATAATCCAAGCGAACAGTTCGCCAACTGTTGCATACGAATATGCGTACGCAGACCCTTCAACGGGCAGGAACGAAGCAAATTCCGCATAACACAATGCGGCAAATGTGCATCCGATACCTGCAACTATAAAAGAAAGGGCTAATGCAGGACCGGCATATTCTTTTGCGCCAACCCCTGTCATAACAAATATTCCGGCACCTATAATTGCTCCAACACCAAGAGAAGTTAAACCCCACTTTCCGAGAACACGTTTCAGTTTGCTCTCTTTCATTTCTAATTCAAAATGTTCAACGGGTTTCCGCTGCCATAATTGACTACTCATAATGAGATACTCCTATTAATTTGTTATCTGTAATCTATTTCTCATTTAATAAATTAATTGTGGGGCAAGATCGAATGGCGCGACTAAACAACCGGAATTATTCTGTATCAAGAATTTCAATAAACTTTCCTTTTTACAATATCGGAATTATTTCCCGATGAACTTATTTATATCCGGAATAATTATCAACAGATAAATAACAGTTACTAAAAGAATTTCTGCTTTAGGCAAGACAATAATTTACTCGTCTTCATCCCTAGTGGATGCGGGCTCGGTTTCGTCTGCTATAAAGAGCATAGCACATTTATCCCCTTTAAACTTTCCTTTTTCTTTACAGTGTTTATGTCGTTCTTTAATTTTTTCTAAATCAATTACGGAACCTGAAATACCAAACATATCAAGTTCCTCTCCGCATTCGGCACAAAAGATCATATTACTCTTAATTGATTTTTCTTTGTTATGCATGTACTTCTGTCGTTTCATTTTTAGAATCCATTGGCTCCCAGTCAATTCCTTCACATGGAAGACTTTTTAAAGTTGGATGTTTATCAAACTTTAGACATAAAACAGCTGTTTTATCAAAATGTTTACAGGAAGAACAAAGTGTATTGTTAATTAATTCATCGTTCTCTTGTAGAAACATATTATATTTTATCAGAGCAGGGTGAATAATCACACCATAAACAGAAATTATTCCAAACCACCACCAATACTTATATTCCATCAAACCATATAGTATCCAAAGAACAGGAATTAAAACCGCAGATCTAATAATTCCCCAGAATATAATTCCACCCATAAAACTGCTTTCTTATTAAAGGAAATCTAAAGATTGTTATTAGCAGTGTCAAACCATAATTATTGAAATAAAGTTAGATGTGAAAATTCTTCGTTTCGCTATGCTGCTTTCGGAATAGCTGCTCTAAATTGATTTTAGCAACTTCTTATTTTAACTTTGAAAAGAGTAATCACGAACATCAACGATTTCAAAAATAAACGGATAGGTCTTGGATAATCAGAATAAACCGGAACAGCATGTACAACAGCCGAAAACTGAAACGGCACCGGCACAAAATCAACCGCAGCAACAATCACAACAACAGAATCAGCGTAAGAAAACTTATAGAAGATATTACAATAATAGGAAAAAATTCCGCCCATCTTCCGGTGAACCAAATCTACAACAGCAGCAAGTTCAAAATTTTAGTTTTAAGAAAATTTCCATTGTTGTCCCGTTTTTAAATGAAGAGGAATCTCTTAGACCTCTTTATAATGAAATAAAAAAAACACTTCGGGGAATTTCCTCCGATTACGAAATAATTTTTGTTGATGACGGAAGTTCGGATAAATCTTTGAATGTTATCAAAGAGCTTGCCCGAACTGATAATAAAATTCATTATTACAGTTTCCGAACTAATTACGGAAAGTCCGCCGCGCTTCAAGTTGCATTCAATCACGTTTCAGGCGATGCGGTTATTACTATGGATGCAGATCTTCAAGACGATCCGGCCGAAATTCCGAATCTCTTAAAAAAACTTGAAGAGGGTTATGATCTTGTTTCCGGTTGGAAGAAAAAAAGATATGATCCGATAATTAAAAAATTATCATCCAAATTTTTCAATTACATAACACGGCTGTTCACTAAAGTTAAAATTCATGACTTTAATTGCGGGCTAAAAGCATACCGTAAACAAGTTGTTCAAAATATTCGCGTATACGGTGAACTTCACCGTTACATTCCCGTCCTTGCCAACTGGAAAGGATTTTCCGTTTCGGAAATTGTTGTTAAACATCATCCCCGCCGTTACGGTAAAACAAAATTTGGTATAACAAGATTCTTTAAAGGTTTTGTTGATTTGATTACGGTTATTTTTACAACTCGTTATATTAAACGCCCGATGCATCTTTTTGGTTTTGTGGGATTTTTTATCGCTCTTATTGGATTTGCTATTAATCTTGTTCTCGCATACGAATGGTTTTTCATCAAACCGCATGCGCCGATTGCTAACAGACCGATCTTCTTCTTAGGAATTTTATTAGTAATCGTTGGTGTACAATTCTTTGCTATTGGTCTATTGGGTGAGATTTTGGTGCATAATTTTCAAGATGAAAAAGAATATGTGATCAAAGAACAAAAATAATCAGTGCCTAAGATTTATTTGCTTTATCCTGTTAATTGCTTCAATATTCTGCCCCCTGCATTCTAATTAAAAATTCTTATTTTTAGATCAACATTAGGAATTTATTCACATGAAATATCATTTAGTCTCCGGTGCTTGCGGATTTGTTGGTAGAAATACAGTCAACCAATTATTAAAACGTACAAATGATTGTGTGATTATGGTTGATGATTTATCCGTCGGGACTCATCCTTCAACTTGGCTTCAAGATAAGAAAACAAAAAAAATGAAGGACATAGAAATTTTCGGTGGAGACGAACGGCTTTTCTACTGGAAAACGGATTTTAGAAAATTCTTGAATAACCTTTTACAAGATCCCAAGTGGTTGGAAAGAGAATACGGTTTAAAGATAGACCGTTTCGGCGATGCGTTTCATTTTGCTGCAATTGTAGGCGGCAGGGCAAAGATCGAAGGAGATCCGATGGCAGTAGCGCTTGATCTATCAATTGATGCTGAATTTTTTAATTGGATAGCTAAAGCAAAACCGGAGCGCGTTATGTATCCGAGTTCTTCCGCTGCTTATCCAATCAACATGCAGACTGAAAGTGATGCAGTCGCTTTAAAAGAAGCAGATATTAATATAGATGGATTTGTTCTCGGCATGCCGGATCTAACTTACGGCTGGACAAAAATGACGGGAGAGTTTTTAGCAAAGATCGCCGCACGTAATTATGGAATTTCTATCGTTTGCATTCGCCCGTTCAGCGGATATGGTGAAGATCAGGATTTAACTTATCCTGTTCCGGCAATTGCGGCGCGTGCTGCAAAAAAAGAAAATCCGTTTGTTGTTTGGGGAACCGGGCAGCAAGGAAGAGATTTTGTTCATATTGATGATGTGATGGATTGTATGTTTCTTGCAATGGATAAAATACATGATGGAACTGCAATTAATATCGGTTCAGGTAAGTTAACAACCTTTATTGACCTAATAAAAGTTTTCTGCAAGTTTGCTGATTACAATCCAACAATAAAACCTCTTATAGATAAACCGATGGGAGTTCATTCGCGTTATTGTGATATGAATTTTGTGAAAGAAAAATTAGGATGGGAACCAAAAATTTCTCTTGAGGAAGGAATGAAGCGGGTTTTCGATGTTGCGCTGGAAAACGTGAGACGTGAAAAATGAAATACAAATTAATTTTCAATTCACAATTATCAATTCTAAATTGATGAAAAAAATTGTTGTCTTCGGTCCCGGTCCGCAATTTAAAGGCGGAATTGCAAATTATACTTCCTCTCTTGCCAAAGCATTGGAGAAACAAGGTGCCCAAGTTTACATTGTTTCATGGACACAGCAATACCCTTCAATAATTCCACGCGATTTCATAGATCGTTCAAGCAAAAAAAATCTTCTTGAAGAGACAAACATCAAAGTTGAATATATAACCAACTATAATAATCCGTTCTCATGGAAAGAAACTGTTAACACTATAAGCAGGATCAATCCAGATATAACAATCTTTCAGTGGGCAATTGCCATTCAAGGATTGCCGATGGGATGGGTCGCAAATAAATTAAAGCAAGTCTGCAAATGTGAAATTATATTTGATCTTCATGTAGTTGCCCAGAAAGAAGGAAGCTCGATTGACAATGCAATGATACGGTACGCGCTGTCTAAACCTCATACATTTATTGTGCATTCCCTAAAGACATTAGATGAGCTAAAGAAAATATTCCCAAATCAAAAATCTGAAGTCACAGATCACAGATCACAGATCACCGATAACAAATTAGTTATCAAACTCTACCACCCCGTTTACGATATGTTCACACCGGATCCTTCTTTCGACAAAGAGAAAGTTAAACAAGAACTGGGATTGCGTAAGCACGTTTTTTTGTTCTTCGGATTTATCCGCAAATACAAAGGTTTGCATAATGTAATTCGTTCCTTTGCTAAGTTGGCGAAAGAGCGTGATGATGTTTCTCTTTTGATTGTAGGCGAATCTTTTTGGAATACGCTTGACACAAATAAATTATCAACAAAAATTAAAAAGAGTCTTTTCGGATTGATAAAAAAATTACTTCTCCGCAGAAACGATGATGAAAGCAACTACCGTCCTCTTGATTTAATTGAGACGCTCGGCATTCGCGACCAGGTTGTTGTTATTAACCGCTATGTAGGGAATGAAGAGGTGCATAAATATTTTCAAGTGGCGGACTGCAATGTTTTATTTTATCTTGTTGCCACTCCTTCTGGAGTTGAATCAATCGCATATAATTTTAAATTGCCGAGTATTGCAACAAAAGTTGGTCACTTTCCTGAGACGATAAAGCACGGTTTCAACGGTTATCTTGCCGAACCGGAAGACATTGAGTCTATGTATGAGGTAATGAAAGAATTTTTATGTAGCCCAATCCCAAGAGAACGGGTAGAAGAACAAACAAAAAAAATGAGTTGGGAGAATTACGCAAAAACAATTTTAAATTTTTAACTCTGCGCACTTTGGCCTTCTCTGTGTCCTCTGCGTTTAAAGCTTTAAACGCAAAGACCGCAGAGAAACTCCGCAAAGAACGCAAAGGAAAAAGTGGAGAACAAATGTCCAAACAACAAAAGAAAATTTCACCAGCACAAACTAAATCAAACGAGAGTGGTTTTAATTTCGGAAAATTCATACCCGAGAAATATCATACACCGGCTTTCTTGCTCTTGATCTTAATCTTGATCTTGATCTTCTTTTCACCTGTAATGTTCGGAAATAAAACTACATATTCAGGTGATCTTGTTCAGGTAAAGAGTTTGAGAGAATATGCAACCAAAGACCGTGATGGATTTTCCCTTTGGAATCCTTACATATTTTGCGGAATGCCTGCAGTTGCCACATCAATGTCTCTGCGCTGGTTTGATCTAACTGCTTCCGTCTATTCATACACAACAAAGGTTTATTCTTCTTTTTTCCGCGATTATAATGCGATCTACACTTTCAGTTTTGTTATCATGGCATTTACTTCGTTCATGTTTATGAGAAGATTCGGCGCTAGCAGAAGTGTAAGTTTTCTTGTGGCAACTGCAACGATATTCAGTACCGGGATACTCCTTTTCTTTTACATTGGACACATTACAAAACTAATGAGTCTTGCCATTTTCCCGTTTATTTTAATGATGCTCTTCAACTTTCAAAAAGAAATTAAATTGTTAGATCTTTTACTTTTTGTTCTCGGATTGCACATTCTCGTTCTGGGTGCCCATGTTCAAATTGTTTTTTACTTTGCATTTACTACAATGATTTACTTCATCTATTTTTTCGTTCGCTCGCTTGTTATAAAAGATAAGTTTTTACAGAAACAATTATTAAAATCCCTTGGCGTTGTTGCCGCCGCTGCCTTAATTGCTTTTCTTATGTCATTCGATACTTATTCCCAACTTTATGAATATAAACCTTATTCAACACGCGGTACAAAAAGTTTAACTGAAGAACAAAATCCCGGTTCGCCAATACAAAGCGAGTCGTATGAATATGCAACAAGTTATTCGTTTTCACCGGGCGAAGTTTTAACGTTTATTGTTCCATCCTATTACGGCTTTGGGAATTCTACGTACAATGGAACTCTTTCTCAAAATCAAGATGTACCTGTAAATACATATTTCGGACAGATGAGAAGTGTTGACGTGCCGATGTATATGGGAGTAATAATATTTGCCTTAGGACTTTTTACGCTCTTCGTCCGTTGGAAAGATCCCATTATTCAATTCTTTGGAATAATTGTTGTTCTCTTTTTACTAATCTCATTCGGAAATAATTTCCCGGTTATCTATAATTTGATGTATCACTACTTCCCTGCATTTAACAATTTCCGCGCTCCTTCAATGATCCTCACAGTTCTTCAGATTACTTTCCCCATCCTGGCCGGTCTTGGTGTAATGAAAATTATTTCTCTTCATGAAGAGAAAAATTCTAAGCTAGAAAAAGTTTTAAGAAATGCATCAATATTTTTTGCGGGATTATTTGTGTTGTCAATTATTATTGGCGGCAGTTTGGGAAGCTGGTTTACTCAACGCGTTAATGATCATGCGGCATTAATCGGTCAATCGCAACAATCTCAAATGTTCACTGCACTTACAGAATATATGTCGGATATGTTTAGGTCCGATTTAATGATTGCATTTGCTCTGCTTGCTCTTGCTGCAGGTATAAGCTACGCTTACATAACGTCTAAACTAAATAAAGAATTTTTTATTTTCGGTTTGACCGTTATGATTTTATTTGATCTTTTCAGGATTGGAAATCGCGGTGCAGGTTATGTTGATGCAGAACAAATAAAAGAATTGTTCCGTGAACCGGATTACATTTCTGTAATAAAAAAACAAAATGAGAAAGCTCCATTTAGAATTTTGAATATGAAACGCGAGGGGATGGGCACGGCTGGAAACAACGCTAATTTCAATGTATTTTTTTTACAAGAAGATTTGTCGGGCTACTCTGCAGTAAAGCCGCGCAGCTATCAAGATATTATTGAGGCGGTAACACCTGCTAATTTTACATTATGGAGAATGCTTGGTGTAAAATACGTTATAACAGATAAACCATTTCCGTTCGAATATTTTACACAAATTTCTATGTCGCAGGATTCAACAACATTTGTCAATCGAAATAACATGTGGTTACCGCGTGTTTACTTTGTTGATAGTGTTGCGCAAAAATCTTCAATAGAAATATTGAATGCAATAAAAGAAAATTCATTTAACCCTAAGAAGCTTGCCTTTGTTAACTCTCTTGACTTTAAATTCGATACCGGAGATTCTACAAACATTGCAAATATATCCGAATACAAAGATGAACGGATCACAGCAGAAACAAAATCGCAAGGAAATTGCTTTTTGTTTTTTGGTACAACTTATTTACCCGGATGGAAAGCCTTTGTTGATAAATCAGAAACAGCTATTCATAAAACCAATCACGGATTTATGGGAATTGTTGTACCGAAGGGAGAACATAAAGTTGAATTTGTCTATGAGCCAAAAAATTTTGTCTTCGGAAAATATCTTTCTTTAATTCTTAACGCACTGATGTTTGGCGGCCTTGGATTTGTTTTCTATTTAAATAGAAAAAAGCACACTCTGGAAAATTCATAAATGCTTGAACGACTTAAAAGTACTGTTAGAGATACTTTTGTTTATAGCCTGAGCAACATTGCACCAAAAATAGTCGGTGTAATTTTACTTCCATTATTCACGGCTAAACTTGCATTAAATGATTTCGGCAATTGGGATCTGATTGATAACACAATACAAATTCTAACCGAAGTAGCAATTCTTGGTCAAGCAAGCTCGATTATTTTTCTTAACAACAGCAAAGAATACAGAGATCAGAATAAATCTTCACTTTTTACTTTATCTTCATTTGTGTTTGTTGTTTGCGCAGCTCTTGTTTTGATGACTGAACTTATAATCTCCAATTACTCGTCTTTCTTTGAACATTCACAATTCAAATCAATTTACATTCGATCAATTTCTTACATAGTACTTCTCCGCGTAATGAATAATTTGTTCCTTGCAAAGGTACGCGCGGATGAAGAAGCTGGTTACTATTCAATTATTAGCATCATTAAAACTTTATTGATGACTGTTCTAACAATTTATTTCGTTGCCTGGATCAATTCCGGAATAGAAGGAATTTTATATGCAGCTCTAATTGCCGAAATATTTACCGTTATTGTTCTAGTGGTAAAAGTAATTCCAAAAATGAAATTTGATTTCGATAATAAAATATTTAAAACTGCTTTAAAATTCGGCTTTCCGTTAATATTCAGTTCGTTGGGATTTATGCTCCTAAATCAAAGCGACAGGTTTATCATAAAATTTCTGCTCGGTTCAAAATCGGTTGCTATTTACGGGTTGGGCTATCGGGTTGCCGGCGTGCTCAACATGTTTTTAATTCTACCGTTCAGTTTAGGATTATTGCCCCTGGCATATAAATATTACGGTATGCCAGATGATAAACGATTCTTCCAGAAATTAATGACTTACTCAACTTTCTTTTTTGTCTGGGGATTTATTTTTCTTTCACTGTTCAGCAAGGAATTTGTTAGAATATTTGCACCTCAAAACGAATATCGTTCTGCTTATGTAATTATCCCGATAATTCTTCTTGCTTATGCCCTAAGCGGAATGCGACTGACCGCATCACTTGGAATGTTTCTAACAAAAAACACAAAACATGTCGCATGGATAACAATCGGTTCTGCGGTTTTTAATATTATTTTAAATTTTATTTTTATTCCTCAATACGGGATACTTGCCGCCGCCGTTAATACACTGGTATCTTTCATGATTTTTTATTTTGTAACCCAAATTTTCTCGAATAAATATTTTAAGATCCCTTACGAACATTCAAAATTATTCATCATGATTATTACGGGAACCGTTTTATCATCATTTATTTACTTTTTGCCTTCGATGAATTCTATTTTGACTTTTTTAATAAAAATTATTATTACTCTTTCATTTCCATTTATTCTTTTCTTCTTCCGCTTTTATGAAAAACGCGAACTGGATATACTTTTAAGTCCGGTAAAATTAATTGATTTTATAAAAGGAATAATCCGTGGGTCTGATAGAGCACCCGATGATTCGGAGAAAATAATTCAACGATGAAAAAAGTTTTGATCATTACGTATTACTGGCCGCCCGCCGGTGGAATTGCAGTTCACCGTTGCTTAAAGTTTGCAAAATATCTACACGAGTTTGGATGGGAACCGGTTATCTGCACGGCCGAGAATCCGGAATACCCTGTGCTGGATGAAGGAAATTACAAAGACATTCCGAAAAATATTACAGTTCTTAAAACAAAAATATGGGAGCCGTATAATTTATTTAAGTTCATCACCGGCAAGAAAAAAGAAGAACGCATACATAATGTTTTTCTTGAAGAAGAAAAACCCAGTCTTGGTCAAAAGCTTGGCATTTGGATCCGTGGAAATGTTTTTATTCCCGATGCAAGAAAGTTTTGGATACGCCCATCAGTCAAATTTCTATCTAAATATTTAAAAGAAAATCCTGTTGATATTTTATTTACAAACGGTCCGCCTCAATCTACTCACATGATTGCTTATGCAGTAAAAAAAAATTTAGGAATCCCCTGGCATGCAGATTTTCAAGATCCGTGGACCCAGGTTGACTACTTCCCTCAGCTCATGTTAAATCCAATTTCGGAAAGGATTCACAAGGCAAAGGAACAACACGTATTTCGTTGGGCAGATAAAATTACTATATGCAGCGACACATGGAAAAAAGATCTTGAATCAATCGGGGCTAAAGATGTGGGCGTTATTGTCTGGGGTTATGACGAAGATGATTTCCCTAATATTACTTTACCGCTTTCTAAAAAATTTACATTGAGCCATTTCGGAAGTTTAGGCCCTGATCGTAATGCAAAAACTTTGTGGAAAGCGCTTTCCGTTATCTCCAATGAGAATAAACAATTTGCAAAGGACCTTGAGCTGGAGTTGGTCGGATTTGTCGGTCATGCAATCATAGAGGAAATAACATCACTTGGATTAACCGACAACCTGAAACTATCCGAACATATTTCAAGAAAAGAAACACTTGAGCGGATGCATCATTCACAAATATTATTGCTAATTCTAAACGATATGCCGAATGTTAATGGCAGGCTTCCCGGAAAACTTTTTGAATATCTTGCATCGCGTAGGCCAATACTGGTTGTTGGTCCTGAAGAAAGCGATGCTTCAAAAATAGTTCATGGTGTTAATGCCGGCTATGCTTGTAATTTCAATGATCTTGAAAAAACAATTAGAACAGTAAAAGACTTATACGAAAAGTTTAAGCAGAATAATTTACAACCGAATCAAACGGATATTTCCCGGTACACGAATAGAAATCTAACAAAGAAATTAGCCGGGTATTTAGATCAAATAAATTCTTCGCGTACTTCGCGCTAACTTTGCGCACTCTGCGGTTAAAAGCTAAACCGCAAAGATCGCGCGGAGAATTCCGCAAAGCACGTAGAGACAAAAACGTATGGATAGAAAAACAAAGATCCTTTGTTTTACGGATACGACAGTCGGGCGCGATGTTGAAATGATGCTGCCTATAAGATACTTAGCAGAAAAATTTCTGAACTGCGAATTTTATCATGCACTAAATATTGATGTTCATCAAATCTATCGCGTTAAGCCGGATATAATATTACAAGCAAATACTATCGGAAGTAACCTCTATTTCCAAATTTCAAAGATCGCACATGAACAAAATATTCCGTTGTTTGCACTTATCTCAGAAGGAAATTTTAGAACAGACGGTAGTTTTGATTATTGGGGATTTAACAGTGATAAAAAACTTTACCAGGATTTTGTTTGCTGCTGGAGTGAAAGAACTGCTGAGTTCTTAAGAAAAGAAATTCCCGGCTCGGCAAATAAAATTGTTGTAACCGGTGGAGTTGGATTTGACCGCTATACAATTTATAAGTTTATGCAGAAAGAAGAATTCCTGCGCAAGTATAGCGACACTCAATTCAAAAAAGTAATCGGTTATGCGGGCTGGGCGTTCGGCAAGCTGGATCATAAACGCGGAAGAAATGAATTGCTTGTCTGGGCAAAAGGTGACAAAAATAAATTAAAGTGGATCGAAGATCATCGTAAAAAAGTAAGAGACATTTTAGAACAAGCAATAATCAATAATCCTTCAACATTATTTATCTTAAAGCAACATCCTCAGGAAAATGCGCCGGAAAGAACCGAACCTGTAAAAAATGAAATGAGCGAACTTGCTCATCACAATAATGTAGTTTACCTATGTGATGAAGAATCAATTCACGATCTAATAAGTGTTTCAGATATTTGGACTTGTTTCGAATCTACAACAGCGCTTGAAAGCTGGCTGATGGGCAAGCAAACAATTTTTATTAATCCGGAAATAGAATTCAACCGCGATCCGCTTTACAAAGGTTCGGCTGTTGTTCAAGACTATAATTCATTTCAAAAGTTAATTGATGAGTTTTATTCAACCGGAAGAATAAAAAGTTTTTACGGTATTGAAAAAGATTCTATGAGAAAGGAATTGATTAGAGATATTATCGGTTTCGGAGACGGAATGAATCACATCCGCGCATCATATTATTTCCAACAAACAATTAATAATTCTCAATCCGGCCTACCGGCAGACAGGTTCGCCATTCGCAATTATCAATTGCATTTCCGGCATTGGCTTGTTTATGTTTTAATAAGAATCGCAGGCCCATTTTATAACCGAGCGGTTTATTCAAAATTGTGGAAGTTCAAAAAGCATCTTTGGGTTTTCGAAAATTATAAGATGGAAAAACTTCATAAGCTTTATAAGAGATACATTCCTTTTTTCGACCGATTCTATAAAGAAAACAACATAGATGAAAAATTTAACAACCAATCGCTTTTTAATAACTCTCTTTTTCAATAATAAGCTTATTTATACTCAACATTTTCACAGCAAACAGAAAGATAATTTTCCTAAATTTGTCATTAGTTAAACACGAGGATTTATGGACGGCAAAACTATACTTATAACCGGAGGGACAGGCTCTTTCGGTAAAAAATTTATTGAAACTGTTCTTAAACGTTATAATCCAAAAAAAATTATTGTTTATAGCAGAGATGAACTGAAGCAATTCGAGATGCAGCAGAATCCTCGTTTTAGTAAAGACGGCGTGCTGATGCGCTACTTTATCGGTGATGTGCGCGAAGCAAAAAGATTAACTCGTGCGATGGAAGATGTAGATATCGTTGTTCATGCCGCAGCACTCAAACAAGTTCCTGCTGCGGAATACAATCCTTTTGAAGCAGTCAAAACAAATATTATCGGCGGACAAAATGTAATTGATGCATGTTTTGAAAGCGGTGTAAAAAAAGTTATTGCACTCAGTACTGATAAAGCCGCTGCTCCGATAAATCTTTACGGCGCAACTAAACTAACATCGGATAAACTTTTTACCGCCGCCAATAACTATAAAGGTAAGCACGATATAAAATTTTCCGTAGTCCGTTACGGAAATGTTATGGGAAGCCGCGGCTCCGTTGTTCCTTTTTTTATAGAAAAAAAGAGGACCGGTGTCTTACCTATAACCGATAAACGTATGACACGCTTTAATATCACTCTTCAAGAAGGTGTGGATTTTGTTTTGCAATGTTTTGATAAAATGTGGGGCGGAGAATTGTTTGTCCCGAAAATTCCTTCTTTCAAAATTTTGGATTTAGCAAAAGCAATTGCACCTGAATGTAAAACGGAAGAGGTTGGAATTCGTCCCGGCGAAAAGATACACGAAGAAATGATTACTGAGGCAGATGCACTTAACACAATAGAGTTTGAAAAATATTTTGTTATTCTTCCTTCTGTTCAGCTTGGCGATAATGAGAAATTGAAATTATGGAATACCGAAAAATTCAAAACTACAAGCAATTCAAAACCGGGAAAGTTTTGTCAATACGGTTTCAAATATAACAGCGGAACAAATGAATGGTT
>VEPI01000018.1:16742-23604 GCA_012026935.1 Melioribacter sp.
CACCCACCACCAAAAGCTTTTCGTACGGGCGGCAATCAATTGATGATTCCGATATCCAAGCTGTTATTGAAACACTCAAATCCGACTGGCTTACTCAAGGACCGACAATTCAAAAATTCGAGCAGGCGCTGAATAATAAGTTCGGAGGAAAATTTGCTTCTGTGGTTTCAAACGGAACTGCCGGGCTTCATTTAATCGCCTTAGGATTAGGTTGGAAAAAAGATGATGTTGTAATCACTTCGCCTATTACATTTTTAGCGAGTGCCAATTGTGCTGTTTATGTGGGCGCAACTCCTGATTTCGTTGATATAGATGAATCCTCTTACACTCTGGACCCAAATGAACTTGAATGGAAACTAAAACAATACTCAACACAAAACAGAAAAGTGAAAGCAGTTGTCGCAGTTGATTACGCCGGTCATCCATGCGATTGGAGTGCATTAAAAACTTTACAAGAAAAATACGGATTTCAACTTGTTAACGATTATTGCCACTCACTTGGTGCTGAATACAAAAATGAAATCCAATACGCACCAAAATATGCGGACGCAGTAAATCTTAGTTTTCATCCGGTAAAACATATAACAACCGGTGAAGGCGGGGCTGTTCTAACAAACAACGAAACACTCGACAAGAAAATAAAAATTATGCGGACTCACGGGATGACAAAGGATGAGTCTGATCTAGAAAAAAACGACGGTCCATGGTATTATGAAATGCATGAACCCGGATTCAATTACCGCATTACTGACTTTCAATGTGCTCTTGGAATAAGCCAGTTAAAAAAATTAGAAAAAAATATTGAGCGGCGGAGACAAATCGCTGAATACTATAATAATGTTTTCAGAAAGGATGGTCGTTTTATTATTCCACAAGTTTCCGGATCTGCAAAACATGCATATCACCTTTATTCTCTTCAAATAAATTTCAATGAGATAAAGATTTCCAAGAAAGAATATTTTCTTAAACTTAAAGAGAGAAATATCAACTGCCAGGTGCATTATGTGCCTGTACATCTTCAGCCATTTTACCGAAAGAATTTTGGATTCAATGTTCATGATTTCCCGATCGCAGAGAAATTCTATGAGCGGGAATTATCTATACCGATGTATCCTGATCTAACGGACGATGACCTTAATTATATTTCGAATACAATTATTGAAACACTTGATAAGTTAAAATGAAGATCTCCATAATTACCGAAGGATTTTCAGAAACCGGTTACGGACATATCACCAGATGTCTTTCACTCTATCAAGCGTTTGAAGAAAAACATATTTATCCTACACTTTATATTAACGGCGATCATAATATCAAATCGCTTCTTCCGGATTCAAACCATAAAATTATTGATTGGGCTGCACATCCGACAAAATTAATAGGTGAAATAAAGAATAGTGATGTTATTATTATTGATTCTTATCTGGCCGGAAAAGACTTTTACAATAATATTTTAAGGCTTGCTAAAGTACAGTTGTTTATAGATGACACTCTCCGTTTAGATTATCCGGACGGAATTATTTTGAATGGAACGATAAACTCTGAAAACTTTCCTTATAAGAAAAAATCCGGGAATGAATATCTGCTTGGAGCAAAATATATTCCTCTTAGAAAAGAATTTTGGAAAACAGGAAATAGAAAATTTAACAACGAGCTTTCTTCAATTTTAATAACAATCGGCGCAACCGACATTCGGAATCTAACCGATACAATATTAAGATCACTTCAAGAGAGCTTTCCTTCGGTAAAAAAGAACGTTGTAATCGGCAGTGGTTTCACAAATAAAAATGAAATTGAAACCCTCTGCGATAGCTCAACCAAATTATTCTTTTCGCCGCAAGCCTCACTTATGCGCGATCTGATGCTGTATTCTGATATTGCAATTAGTGCCGCGGGACAAACACTATACGAACTGGCGGCAACCGGCACTCCTTCAATTGCTATTGCGGTTGCTGAAAATCAGAAGAACAATATTCATGAATGGAAAAGAAAAGGATTTTTACCAGATACAATTTATCATCATGATGTAAACTTTATAAGAAGAATCACTGAACAAGTTCAAACGTTAAAATCTATTACTGTCCGTAAAAAATTAAGTGCAATTGGTAAAGAAAATGTTGACGGGCATGGTTCGATCCGCGTGGTAAATTATCTAATAGATAAAGTTTGTAATAAAAACGGATTTTATTTGCGAAATGCGGTTGATGCGGATTCTCAAAAAGTGTTCGATTTGTCAAATGATCCAGCGGTCAGAAGCCAATCTATTAACCCTAACACTATTAAGTCAGATGATCATGTAAAATGGTTTGCAGAGAAAATTAAGAAAGAAGATTATATATTTCTGTTGGCTTTTGATAAGAATGATAATTTTATCGGTCAGATACGATTTGAAATTAAGGAGACCGCGGCAGTAGTAAGTATAAGTCTAACAAAAGAATTTAGAGGCAAAGGGTTATCAAAGAAGATCTTGAAAGAGTCGTGCGACAAAATATTTTTAGAGAAAGGTGTTTTAACTATTACGGCTTATATCCTTCCCGATAATATTGCTTCAATTAATGGATTTAAATCTGCGGGCTTTATACAAAAAGGTGAGTCTATAATTAATGAAAAACGATTTGCAAAATTTATTCTAGACAAAAAATGAATTTCAAAATCGGTAATTTTAATACCGCGGAAGAAAACAAAATATTTATTGTTGCAGAACTTTCCGCTAATCATAATCACAGTTTTGATATTGCCGTTCAATCCATTAAGGCAATTAAAGCTTGCGGCGCCGATGCAGTTAAGGTTCAGACATACACGGCAGACACTCTTACAATAGACAGCGATAAAGACTATTTTAAAATCCAACAAGGCACAATTTGGGACGGCGCAACTTTATACCAGCTTTACCAAACTGCATACACACCCTGGGATTGGCAGCCAAAGTTAAAACAGCTTGCCGAGGAACTTGGATTAACTTTTTTTTCAACTCCATTTGATAAAAGTTCAGTAGATTTTCTTGAAAAGATGGACGTACCGGCATATAAAATTGCTTCGTTTGAAATTGTTGATATTCCTTTGATCGAATACACCGCATCAAAAGGAAAACCGATTATTATCTCAACCGGAATCGCAACTGAAGATGAGATTAGAGATGCTGTTGACGCATGCATCCGCGTAGGAAACAATCAAATCGCTTTATTAAAATGTACGTCGGAATATCCTGCGCAGATCGAAGATGCAAATTTAAAAATGATTCCCCTTCTTAAATCAAAGTATAATGTTGTTACGGGGTTATCCGATCATACATTAAGCACAACTGTTCCAATAGCTGCGGCTGCAATGGGCGCAAGAATAATCGAAAAACATTTTATAATAGATAAGAAAATCGGCGGGCCGGATTCTTCGTTTTCTTTAGAACCCGAAGAATTCAAAATGATGGTTGATGAAATAAGACAAGTAGAAAAAGCTCTAGGGCATATAAATTTTGAATTATCGGATAAAATAAAAAAAAGCAGGATGTTTGCCCGTTCTCTTTTTGCAGTAACTGATATTGCTGCTGGTGAAATATTCACAGAAACAAATATTCGCTCTATCCGTCCTTCTAACGGACTTCAGCCTAAACATTTAAAAGATATTCTTGGTAAAAAAGCTTCTGCTAATATTGAAAAAGGAACGCCATTAACTTGGGGTTTAATTGAACGATAAAAAAGAAAGTCTTAGCGTAGTGGCAATTGTACAAGCGAGATTCGGTTCAACTCGTTTGCGGGGAAAAATATTTAAGAACCTGATTGACCAACCAATGCTTAGACATGTTGTCAACAGGCTCTCGTATTCAAAATATATCAACAAAATTGTTGTTGCTACAACAACAGAAACGGATGATGATCAGGTTGAAGCATATTGTAAGTTGAATACTATCCCTTGTTACCGCGGAAGTTCTAATGATGTTCTTGCGCGCTACTTTGAAGCGGCAAAAATATTCCGTGCAAATACAATTATTAGAATTACTGCCGATTGCCCTCTGATTGATCCGGAAATCATTGACCGCATGATAGAGACGTTTAACAAATTAAATGAACTTAAGTATTTCGATTATCTGAGTAATACGATTCACAGGACTTTTCCACGCGGACTTGATGTTGAAATATTTTCATTCAACTCACTTCGAAAAGCATTTTATCATGCATCAAAAGAATACGAACGCGAACATGTAACACCGTTCATTTATGAACATTCAAAATTATTCAGAATAAAAAATTACCCTAATCCTAAAGATTATTCATTTCATAGATGGACAGTTGACACGGAAGAAGATTTTAAATTGGTAGAAGAAATTTATAAAGCATTATACAGCTCTAAAAAAATATTTCTCCTTAACGACATTTTAAAGTTATTTGAAGAACGACCGGATCTGATTTCAATAAATCAGAATATCAAACAAAAAAAACTTGGAGATAAACATGAAGATCACACGCCGTGATTTTGTAAAAACAGGTGCTATTGCCGGTAGCGGTTTATTGCTCAATCAAATATCTCCTTCAAATATTTTCCCCGGTTCAGTATTATCTAATGGCCCAATGGTTGTTTCCACGTGGTCACCAAATTTAAAATCAAACGCAAGAGCAATGGAAGTGTTACTGCAAGGAAAAAGTTCTTTAGATGCTGTTGAAGAAGGAATTAAGATCACTGAAGCTGACCCGAATGATTCTTCGGTTGGCTACGGCGGATTACCGGATGCAGACGGCAAAGTTACTCTTGACGCTTCAATAATGGATTGGAATGGAAATGCAGGGTCGGTAGCTTTTATTGAAGACATAATGCATCCGATTTCAGTTGCACGGCTTGTTATGGAAAAAACAAAACACGTTATGCTTGCAGGAGATGGTGCTAAAAAGTTCGCACTTCAAAACGGATTCAAAGAAGAAAACTTATTAACGGAAAATGCAAAGAACGCATGGCTTAAGTGGAAGGAAAATCAAGTTAAAAAAGATAATCATGATACAATTGGTATGCTGGCGATTGATAAGAAGAATAATTTAAGCGGAGGTGTTTCCACAAGCGGATTAGCTTTTAAATTGCATGGAAGGGTCGGCGATTCACCAATTATCGGTGCGGCGTTGTTTGCCGATAACGAAATCGGCGGAGCTGTTTCTACAGGTAATGGTGAATATGTTATGAGAACTGTCGGAAGTTTTTTAGTTGTTGAAAAAATGCGCGAGGGTTTATCACCTCAAAAAGCTTGCGAGTTTGCAATCAACAGGCTTTATAAATCATTAAAGGACTTTACAGACATCAACATTAGTTACCTGGCAATTTCAAAAAGCGGCGAAGTTGGTGCTTACTCTCTTAAAGGCGGATTCACTTACTGCTTCACAACACCTGAGGAAAACAAAGCTGTTACAAGTGATTATTTAATGAAGTAATAAATATTTTTAGCTTGCTTGAAGTTTCTCTGCGCGGTCTGCAAGTTTTAATTTTTCTACAAGTTCATGCAGATCGCCTTCAATAATTTCCGAAAGGTTGTAAAGAGTTAATCCAATTCTGTGATCGGTTACCCTGTTTTGCGGAAAGTTGTACGTTCTAATTTTATCGCTTCTGTCTCCGCGCTTTACCATTGATTTCCTTGCCGCTGCTATTTCGCTGTTTTGTTCCGATAATTTCATATCGTATAATCTTGCTTTCAAAACTTTCATTGCTTTCTGGCGGTTCTTCAATTGCGAACGTTCATCCTGGCATTGTACAACAAGTCCGGTTGGAATATGCGTTATACGAATTGCCGTCTCAACTTTGTTAACATTCTGTCCGCCCGCACCGCCGCTTCTGTAAACATCTATCCTTAATTCGTTTGGATCAATATTTACTTCAACATCCTCAACCTCCGGAAGTACAACTACAGAAGCCGCGGATGTATGAACTCTTCCGTTAGCTTCTGTTGCGGGAACGCGCTGAACTCTGTGAACGCCGCTCTCAAATTTCAAATCCGCGAATACACTAGTGCCTGTTAAACTAAAAATTATTTCTTTAATTCCGCCTATGCCTGTATCGCTTGAATCAATAATTTCTTTTTTCCATCCGCGGACTTCCGCATAACGTGAATACATTCTATATAGATCGGCGGCAAACAGCCCGGCTTCATCTCCGCCGGTACCCGCACGGATTTCCATAATTACATCCTTGTCATCATCGGGATCTTTAGGCACAAGAAGAAATTTTATTCGCTCTTCCATTGCATCACGTTTTGTCTTTAATTCGCTAAGTTCACTCAGTGCTATTTCAGTAAGCTCTTTATCCTCTCCGCTATTAATAATTTCTTGATTACCGTTTATATTTTTAACTAACCCATCGTATTCGTTGAAAGCTTCAACAAGATCTATAAGACTGCTTCTTTCCCTGCTGAGCGAGATAAGTTTGGATTGATCGGAAAGATTGCGCGGATCGGATAAATCCTCATTTATTTTATCATACTTCTCTTTTATAGATTTCAGTTTTTCGTAGATTTCCATTGTTCCTCTTGATTCCGACTTAGTCCGGGAAAAAATGCGGGCAAAATATAATCAAGTTTGGAGTGAGATTCTAAGACACACACCAAGCAGTAAATCGAATGCTTTAAGAGAGTTTCCTTAACAGATTCAGGTAATCAACTTGTTCTTTGCCCGAAGGAATTATTTCTTTTCTCTTAAATTGTAAATTGTAATTCGTAAGTTCAAAATATTGATCTAGTGCTTCAAACATATTTACCGGCGGAAATCCG
Source organism: Melioribacter sp. (assembly GCA_012026935.1). GTDB lineage: Bacteria > Bacteroidota > Ignavibacteria > Ignavibacteriales > Melioribacteraceae > Fen-1258. The sequence continues at coordinate 23,479 of VEPI01000018.1, forward strand.
TTGTCTCTGAGATAATGAATTAATTTCAACGTACGGAATCCATCGAACCAAATTTGTTTTTGCTTTTGTTTCTGCTCATCGGATTTAGAATTATTTAGAATTTTATTCCAGCTATCTTCAAAAGAA
>VEPI01000100.1 GCA_012026935.1 Melioribacter sp.
AACAATCAGTAATTTCGGTCTCCGTTCCATTTTTATTTTCTCCTTTTTGAGTCGAAGATCAAGTTCAACTTTCTTTCTTGAAAAATGTTACAATAAATTTACTCCCTATATCTTTTTCAGACTTAACATCAATTGTTGCTTCATTAAGGTCGCAATATTTTTTAACTAATGCCAAACCCAAGCCGGTGCCTTCATATCTTCTGGAGTAACCACGATCTTCTTGCATAAAGGGCTGAAACATTTTATCCATAAATTCTTTAGATATACCTATTCCGGTATCCGATACAGTTACTTTTACATTTTCTTTGAAATCTCGTTCAACAATTACCTCAACTTTTCCACTTTTAGTATACTTTATGGCATTGTCAATTAGATTACACAAAATTTGATTAACACTGTATCTATCGCAGTAAACAAATGATTCTGATATCGTACTTTGTATTATATACTCTAATCCCTTATGCTTTGCGTAGGCATTAAATTCTTTTCTTAGATTTTCCAGAATGTCATTTAGAAGATCAACTTTTTCAAAAGTGGGTGAGTATGTTCCAACTTGTATCTCAGATATATTTAAAATTAAATCAACAGTTCTGATTAATCTTCTGCTGGCTAATTCTATGCCTTCAAAATATGCTGCAGTTTGTTCACTAATGTTTTCCCCTAAATCTTCTTTAATTAAGCTTGCAAGATTGATAGTTACATTTAAAGGTGATCTGATCTCGTGGGACATTTGAGCAAGGAATTCGGATTTTAATTTGTCGGATTTTTCCGCTTGATCTTTAGCAGTTATAAGTTCTTCAGTCATTTTCTTTTTTTCGGTGATATCTTGTTTGACTGCTAAATAATTTATTGTGTTGCCGTCTTTATCTTTGATTGGTGAAATAAAAGCGTCTTCCCAATATACTTCACCGTTTTTCTTTTTATTCTGGAATTCACCATGCCATGTATTTCCTGATGTGATTGTATCCCAAAGTTTTGCATACTCTTCTTTAGGCATAAACCCGGATTTCAAAATTCTTGGATTTTGATTTATAACCTCATCGAAAGAATAGCCGGTAGTTTCCTCAAATGTTTTATTAACATATACTATGTTGCCGTTAATATCGGTGATAACAATTGAAGCCGGGCTTTGAGCCACTGCTTCAGAAAGTTTACTGAGTTCGTTTTCAACTAGTTTACGCTGGGTAATATCTACGAGAGTTCCTCTAAGTCCAATTGTCTTTCCATTACGAATTATAGGGGCGTTAAAGGTTAGTGCTGGAAAAGTTGTACCGTCTTTTCTCACCATTTCATATTCATTTTTAGAAGGAGATTGACCGTTCAAAAGCCGTTGCATGTTTCCGATTGCTTCTAATTTATCTTTTTCGGAAACCATACTGATCATGTGAAAACCCTTGGAAATATCTTCCAAAGAGTAACCAAAAGTTATTAATCCTGTTTCATTGGCAAATGTTATAACTCCGTTTATATCTGATTCAAAAATAGTTTGTGGAAGAAGATTGGCCAACTCTTTAAATCTTTTTTCACTTTCGAGTATTACATTTTCCGCACACCTATGTTCGGTTATGTCAGTAACAATTCCTTCAATAGCAATTGGATTCCCGTCATTATCATGCACCAAAATGTTGCGTTGATTCAGCCAGCGGGCTTCTCCTGATTTATGAATGATTTGATACTCGTACGTAGGAGGCATCTCACCTTTCATAAGATTTGCCCATTGTTCTTCAAAATATTTTTGCCAATCGGGATGAATTGCCTGTTTGATAAGAGAGGCGGTATTATAAAACTCTTCCGGAGAATAACCGAAAACAAAAAGAGCAGCCGGACTTATATACTCATATTTCCCATCAGGTAATGACATTCTGTAAATCACGTCCCTGGCGTTTTCAGTCAACCGGCGGAAACGTTCTTCGCTTTCTTGCAGATCACGAAGAAAGAGCATACTGCTGAGACCGTCGGAAATTCTGCTGCTAATTTCCTTAAAAAGTTTTACTTCTTCCTCAATCCAGATGCGAGGAGTTGAACACTGGTGCATACCGAATGCCCATGGTTTTCCTGATTTAGGACGAAGTGCTACCATCATCATGGACTTAACGCCAAATTGTTCAGCACTCACTTTGTTAACAGGTTTTTCTGTCCCCACGATATAAGTCAATGGATCAGCGGATTCTAATGCTTCCCGTAAATTCTGTGACATATCCGGGGGCATTGGTATGTCAACATTCAAAACCTTGGCTCCTGGATATTCAGGTTTTGTAATCTCCATAGGAACCCGAAAAGATGATGCATCCGGATCGCACGGATAAAAAAGCCATATTCGGTCACAATCAAATATCGAAAATACTGTTTCCAGTACATCGTTCATCATCTGATTAAGATCATTTGTTCCTTGTATGGTTCTGGTAACCATATCCAAACTTTCCATAAACTTAAGATGAAACAATCTCTCTTCTTCCGCCTTTTTCTTTTCGGTAATGTCATATGTTTGAGACAGAATACATCTTGTTCCTCCAATGGTTATAATACTTGCAGACCTCAATCCATATTTCAGTTCGCCATTCTTGTTTCGAAATGCAAACTCAAAGTTTTTGACAGTTCCATGCTCGTTCAGGATTTTTATGAAATCTTGTAAATGCTCGTGATGCATCCAAAGATTTAATTCATCCCTTGTATGCCCGATTACTTCGGAGGCATTGTAACCGGTTAACTGTAAAAAGCTTTCGTTAACCTCGATGTATTTCATGTCTTCCATAGAAGAGATTGACAAGGCTACAGGACTAAACCAGAAAGCATTAGAAAACTTCTCTTCACTTTGGTGCATTAATTTCTCGGTGCGAATTCTTATCTCTTCAGTTTGAATATTTTCTAGGGCATACGAAACATCCATTGCAAGCTCATTCATTAGAGTAAGCTCGTTATCGGTGAAGAAATTAGGCTCGCTCGCGAACATTGTAAACGCTCCAATTGGTTTACCTCCTTCGCAAAGCGGGAATGCAGCAGATGAACGGTATCCTCTTAAAAGTGCTTGCTCTCGCCATGGTTCCATCATCGGTTCTGTTTCAATATCTGTTGAAAAAACAAATCTATTTTCACGAATGGCAGTTCCTGTCGGTCCTTTTCCTTCCGATATATTTTCTATTGATAATTTGGTAGAAGAAAAATATCCTTCCTCTTTACCAAACCAAGCGGTAGGAATAACCTTATGAGTTTTCTTATCTACAAAACTAATACTCGCCATAAGAATTCCACCGTATTCAACAGCGATTCGGCAAATCTCTTTAAGCAACCTATCACGATTTTTTTCTCGTACAATTAATTGATTTGTTTCACTTAATACTTTATAAATCCTATTCAATTTGTAAATCGTTAGTTCATTTAATTTGCGTTCTGTAATATCAACGATAACAGATAGTACGCACTTCTCTCCTTGAAGTTCTATGATGCGCGCAGAATCAATGACCGTCATCAGCATGCCGTCCTTACGTCGTAGTGTTGTCTCAAAATCAGTTATGTGACCAAACTTCTTAAGACTATTTATAAAAAAAATACGGTCTGCCGGATTAGCCCAGATGGAAAGCTCATTAGTGGTTTTGCCGATTGATTCCGACCGTGAATATCCCAACAACCGGGTATATCCTTCGTTGATATCTATTATTTTACCGTCAGCAAACCTGGTGATAGCTATCAGATTGGGAGATGAGTAAAACGCTGCTGCGAATTTTTCTTCTGACTCTCTCATCTTACTTGCTGCACGTACTCGGTCGGTAATGTCCTGAACAGTACCAACTGACCGAATCGCATTGCCGGTTCCATCGTAAAATGTTTGGCATTCCTCGTGAACAAATTTTATTCTGCCGCCAGGAAATAGAAGACGGTGGTCTATAGAATAAGGCGTTTTACTTTTTACCGAGTTAGTATAAGCTAAGTTAACCGCGTCTCTATCTTCTGGATGAATGGCGTTAAGAAAAGCTTCATAAGATGCACCAAATTTTCCGTGATCAATTTCAAACATACGGTAAATTTCATCAGACCAAATAAGATTATTTTTTATAAGATCAAGTTCCCAACTGCCAATGTGTGTCATACTTTGAGTTTCATTGAGTCTTGTATTTGTAAGCTTTGCGGCTTTCTCAAGTCGGTTAACTTTTCTTCGTAATGATTTAAGTTCACTGATCGAATCTTTCTTTGTTTTTGATTTTCTGTTCATATAAGCCTCACAAGACTTGTATTGACTGTTGTTGATCAAAAATCAAATTTCTAGAATGAGTATCGTTATTCAAGAAAACAATAAAATATTTGGATTTAGGTATTGTTGGAATATTCAATTACTCTATGATAACATTTGAATCATTCTTTTTACTTAACTGAAATTAGAGAGCAATTTTCAAATGATCTATCCTAATATTCCGATTACAATCTTATTATGCGGGAAATATATTTGTTTTGTTGTTCCATGTAATATTAGTTTAAATTATTTTTAGTCTCAAGCATCTGTAACAAATAACACATCACC
>VEPI01000017.1 GCA_012026935.1 Melioribacter sp.
TCGACTCAAAAAGGAGAAAATAAAAATGGAACGGAGACCGAAATTACTGATTGTTGAAGACGATGACTTGAATCAATTGATATATAACAGAATTTTTGCGAGTAAGTACGATATAGTTATGTGTAAAAATGAAGACGATTTTTATCCGGCACTGAATGCAAACAAATTTGATATTTTTTTAATAGATATTTCCTTAGTAGGTACAAAAGACGGGATCCAATTGATACAGGAGTTAAGACAAATGAAAGAATATAAATCTACACCAATTATTGTAGTAACAGCCAATGCATTTAAGAGAGATGAAGAGATTGCAAAGGATGCCGGTGCAACAAAATTTCTTCGTAAACCAATTGATACAAAAATGTTAATTGAGGAATTCGAGACCTCTCTAAATCAGCAATAGAAATTACATTACTAGATTTTTAATTGCTTCTATTGTAAGAATAATCAAATAAATATTTTTCATTTCCCATTAAATCTTTCAACGTCATCTTTTCTACAACTGAATCAACTGAGTCTTGTATTAATTTCCATAATGAACGGACTGAACAATCAATTGAGTTTGTACAAATATCCATTGCGCCGGTATGTGTGTTGCAAAACTCATCATCAAATAATCTTCCGCCGAGCACTTTCAGAACTGTACCTACAGATATTTGTTCCGGCGGGCGTGTTAAGGTGTATCCGCCGATTTGCCCCCGTGAACTTTCCAATAACCCGCCGAGACGGAGTACGCGTAAAATTTTCCCGGCGTTGTGTTCGCTAATTCCTTCTGCCCTGCTTATTTCAGGAATGGTTAAAGATTTTTCAACAGCATAGAATTTTGCTATGCGAAGTAAACATCTTAAACCATATTCTTCTTGAGCGCTGAATTTCATTCTCATTCCCAACCTCCCCCTTTTATTCCCCCTCCTTAACTAAGGAGGGGGACATAGGGGGTGGTCTGTTTAATTCTGATTAAGCGGTATTTTCGATCCGCACATTTTTGCATAAACTAGTTTATCGTACATCTCTTTAGAAATTGAAGGACCTTGTGCTGTACAATATTGATTAAATACTTTTTGAAGTTCTTCTGCAATTTCTTCAGAATACCTTCCTTCGATTTGATGTCGAGGCATAGTATAAACCAACTCACCATTTTTATAAAGTGCCATAAACGGTGATGACGGCGGTAAACTTTTTAAATAGTTATTACGGAAATGATCAACCGCATCGCGATCCTGTCCGGCAAATACTGTAATAGATTTATCCGGTATAATTTTATTCTGCAGAGCTAAAGCTACACCCGGACGGGCACTACCTGCAGCACAGCCGCAAACAGAATTGATCATTACAAAAACTGTTTTATCATTTTGTTCTTTTAAATAACTATCAACTTTTTCCGGGGCTGTTGCTTCTTCAAAACCAACGTAAAGCAATTCATCTCTCATTGGCTGAACTGCTTCCGGATCATATATAGGTGCTCTTTGATTTATAGTAAACATGATTTTTTCCTTTCTGTTTTTAAGACCTTGAAGGTTATCAAAAAACCTTCAAGGTCATGTTTTAAAGAAATCCAAGTTCCAACTTTGCTTCTTCCGTCATCTTATCCATACCCCAAGCCGGTTCCCATACAAGATCAACATAAACATCTTTAACACCTTTAACGCTTTTAACTTTTTCTTTTACTTCGCCCGGTAAACTTCCTGCTACGGGGCATGCCGGAGATGTTAGTGTCATTTTAATATATGTATTCCCTTCATCATCAATTTTGATTCCGTATATCAATCCTAATTCCCAAATATTAACAGGGATTTCCGGATCGAAACAAGTCCTGAGAACAGTAACAACAGCCTGCTCTAATTTTTCTTTGTCCATCATATAAACATTTTCTTTACTTTTTGAATTCCAAGAATAAGTTTATCTATTTCCTCTTTTGTATTATAAAATACGAATGATGCGCGTGCTGTCGCGGGAACATTAAACCTTGCCATAAGCGGCTGCGTACAATGATGCCCGGTCCGAATTGCAATACCATCAGTATCAATAATGGTTCCTATATCATAGGGGTGTATTCCTTCGATAACAAACGAAACAACAGAAGCTTTTTCTTTTGCAGTTCCGATTATTCGCAATCCTTCTACGTGAGAAAGTTTTTCTGTTGCATAATCCAATAGTTTATTTTCATGAGCTACTAATTCATTTCTATCAAATTGATTTATGTAATCAATCGCAGCTCCAAGACCAATACCTCCTGCAATATTCGGAGTTCCGGCCTCAAACTTTCTCGGCAAATCATCGAATGTTGTTTTTTCAAATGTTACTGTTCTAATCATATCTCCGCCGCCTTGATACGGAGGCATTATTTCCAGCCATTCTGTTTTACCGTAAAGTACTCCAATGCCTGTTGGTCCAAAAACTTTATGTCCAGAGAATGCATAAAAATCTGCATTAAGATCCTGCACATCAACTTTGAAATGTGGAACTGCCTGGGCACCATCAAGAAGAACAGGAACATCGTGTGAATGTGCTATTTCAATTATTTTTTTTACCGGATTTATTGTGCCCAATGAATTTGAAATATGTACGACTGAGACAAGTTTTGTTTTTTCAGTAATCATTTTTTCATAAGCTTCAAGATCAAGTTCACCGGAATCGCTGATTGGAATGACTTTCATCTTAATTTGTTTTCTGTCGCTCATTAATTGCCATGGAACAATATTCGCATGATGTTCCATGTTCGATATAATTACTTCATCGCCGTCCTTAAAATGTTTTGCTCTGCAAAGTGATGACGCTACAAGATTAATTGCTTCGGTTGTTCCTCTTACGAAAATTATTTCAGAGGCGCTTAATGCATTAATTAATTCTTTTACTTTAAGACGTGCAGTTTCATACTGCTCAGTTGCAAGCTCGCTTAAGAAATATAAACCGCGGTGAATATTTGCATTATCGAAAGTATAATATTGAGTTAACGCATCAATTACTGCTTGAGGTTTCTGTGAAGTTGCCGCATTATCGAGATAGACCAGCGGTTTCCCGTTAACCAATCGTTTAAGAATTGGGAAATCATTTCTAATTTCTTCAACATCAAATTTTCTTTTTACTTCATTGATTGTTGTAAGCATAAAAAATCCTTGTATGCTGGATCAAGTCCCGCATGACAATTATTATGTCATTCCGGCGAAAACCTGTCTTCCGGCAGGCAGGCCGGAATCTATTTATTTTCAACTTCAACACGATGCAAATGTTCAAATATCATGTGGTTGATTTGTTCTTTAAGCGGTTCAATTTTAACTGTATCAATTACATCATTAGCAAATGCTCTAATCAACATTGATTTTGCCAGTTCCTGCGGTACACCGCGAGATCTGATATAAAATTCGGATGTATCATCAAGATGCCCGACCGTTGCACCGTGAGAACATTTTACATCGTCGGCAAAAATTTCAAGCTGGGGTTTTGTATCAATTGTAGCAGTCTTCGAAAGTAAAATAGTTTTGTTCTGCTGGTAAGCATTCGTCTTCTGAGCATCTTGTCTAACAATTATTTTTCCGTTAAAAACACCGCGCGAATTGTCGTCAAGAATGCCTTTGTAAAGTTCGTTGCTCATGCAATTCGGTTTTGCATGATCTATAAAAGTATGATTATCAACGTGCTGTTTGCCGTGTGCAAGATATAATCCGTAATAATGTGTTTCTACGTTTTGACCATCATGCATAGTATTGATATCGTTGCGGACAATAGCGCCGCCGAAATTTATATTATAATGATTGAAGACACTGTTCTTCTTCTGAATTGCCTGCACTTTTTCAATATGATATGATTCATCGTTTTCGTTTTGAGTTTTGTAAAGATCTACAATTGCATTTTCTTCCGCATAAACTTCCGTAATGATGTTGCTGAAATAAGTTTTATCACCGTAACTATGATAATTTGCAATCACACTAACTTGTGAATTTTTCCCGGCTACAACTAAATTTCTCGGTAACGAAAGCACAAGATCATTCTTGCTTGAATTCAAATAGAGAACTTGTATAGGTTTTTCTAATACTATTCCCTCTGGAACAATAACAACCAGTCCGTCATACGAGTAAGCAGTGTTCAAAGCATTGAATGCATTATCAATCTTCGAAAGTTTATTTATGTACTTATCAATCGATCCGGGATTATTTTTTGCGATTCTATTTAATCCATCAACAATAACGCCTTTTGGTAAATGACCAATCTCACTAAGTTCCTCTGCAAATAATCCATTTACAAAGACAACTAAGTGATAGTCAAAATTCTTAAACAAAAATTGTTTGGTCTCTTCTTTCTTGATTTTCGGAAGAGTAGAAATTATTGCAGGTAAAAAATTGTGTTTGAGAATTGGAGCTACGTTTGTGTATTTCCACTCTTCATTTTTATTTGTTGGAAAACTAAGCTCAACTAAATTATTTAAGGCGTTCTTACGTATATCATGCAAAAACGATTTTGATTGACCGTTCAATTTATCTTCAAATACTTTGAACTTTGAGACATACCACTCGTTTGCACTTTTATGTTCCATATTATCCATTCGCTTTCCCAATCATACTTTTTCAGTTTCAAGTTCTTCGGACTTTATCCAATCATAACCTTTTTCTTCCAACTCAAGAGCTAATTCTTTCCCGCCGGATTTAATAATCTTTCCTTTATAAAGGACATGAACATAATCCGGTTGTATATAGTTGAGTAATCTTTGATAATGAGTTACAACTAAGAATGCATTGTTTGGATTTCGATAAATATTTACACCGCTTGAAACGATTCGCAATGCATCAATATCAAGTCCGGAATCTGTTTCATCAAGAAGAACAAATTTCGGTTCAAGCATCAGCATTTGAAATATCTCATTTCTCTTCTTTTCCCCGCCGGAAAAGCCGACATTAACAGCCCTGCTGATAAGTGTATCATCTAATCCTAAAATTTTTGCTTTGTCTTTTATGCGGTCAAGAAATTCCGTGGATGTCAACTCGGAAAGATTATTATACTTTCTAATTTCATTCAAAGCGGTTTTCAAAAAAGTTGCATTACTTATTCCGGGAATCTCAATCGGATATTGAAACGCCAGGAACATACCTTCGCGTGCGCGTGTTTCCGGATCCATATCCAATAAATCTCTCCCCTCAAACAACACATTTCCGTTTGTTACTTCATAATTTTTATTTCCTGTTAAAACATTTGCTAGTGTACTTTTACCGGAACCGTTCGGACCCATTATAGCATGTACTTCGCCGGCTTTAATCTCAAGATTAATTCCTTTAAGAATTTCTTTACCATCAACATTTGCGTACAGATTTTTTATTGATAACATCTTTACTCCTTTGCTTTCAACTTTCATTTTTAATTCTTTGTTCTTCACTCTACGTTCTGCATTCGTTTAACCAACCGATCCTTCTAACGAAATAGCCAGCAGTTTCTGCGCTTCGACTGCAAATTCCATCGGTAATTCTTTAAATACTTCTTTACAAAAACCGTTTACAATCATATTAACAGCATCCTCGGTTGATATTCCGCGTTGATTTAAATAAAAAATTTGGTCTTCGCCGATCTTAGATGTTGTTGCTTCGTGTTCAACTTTTGATGATTCATTTTCTACTTCGATATAGGGAAATGTATGAGCTCCGCATTTATCACTCATCAGCATTGAATCGCATTGAGTATAGTTGCGTGCGCCTTCGGCATTTTTTCCGATCCTAATCAATCCACGGTAAGAATTATTACCATATCCGGCAGAAATACCTTTTGAGACAACTGTGCTCTTTGTGTTTTTGCCAAGATGAATCATTTTGGTCCCTGTATCGGCTTGCTGATAATTATTGGTAACCGCTACGGAATAAAATTCTCCAATCGAGTTATCACCTTGTAAAATACAACTCGGATATTTCCATGTTATTGCAGAACCGGTTTCAACTTGTGTCCAGCTGATTTTAGAATTCTTTCCTCTGCAAGCTCCACGCTTTGTTACAAAATTGTAGATTCCACCCTTACCTTCTTTATCACCGGGATACCAATTTTGTACTGTTGAATATTTTATCTCGGCATCATCAAGAGTAACCAATTCTACAACGGCGGCATGCAATTGGTTGTTATCGCGAATCGGTGCAGTGCATCCTTCAAGATAACTTACATAAGCTCCTTCTTCTGCAATTATAAGTGTACGTTCAAACTGTCCCGTTTCTTGCGAGTTAATTCGAAAGTATGTTGAAAGTTCCATCGGGCATCGGACACCTTTGGGAATCCAAACAAAAGAACCGTCGCTGAATACTGCAGCATTTAATGATGCGTAAAAATTGTCTGTGTATGGAACAACCGAACCCAAATATTTTTTTATCAGTTCAGGATGTTCTTTAATTGCTTCCGAGATTGAGCAAAAAATTATTCCTTTCTCTTTCAAAGATTCTCTAAAAGTTGTGGCTACGGAAACGGAATCGAAAACTGCGTCAACAGCTACACCTGATAAAAGTTTTTGTTCTTCCAGAGGTATGCCAAGTTTTTCAAATGTCTTTAATAATTCAGGATCAACTTCTTCCAGTGAATTTAATTTTGGTTTTTGTTTCGGTGCAGAATAATAACTGATATCCTGAAAATCTATTTTAGGATAATGTACATTCGGCCAAGTCGGTTCTTCCATCTTCTGCCAATAACGGAATGCTTTCAACCGCCATTCTGTCATCCATTCCGGTTCATTCTTCTTCTTAGAGATCATACGAACAACATCTTCATTCAATCCTTTTGCAGCAGTTTCAGATTCAATATCTGTAATGAAACCCCATTTATATTCTGAACTTGTCAGATCGCCCAAAACCTTCATATCATCACTATTTGTATCTTCAGAAATTATCTTATTTTCTTCAATTTCATTCATTTTTTGCTACTTTCTATAATTTACTCCTCAAAGCTATTCTATCTGGAAAATAAAGTCAAGATTAAAAATTAAACGATAATTGGTTGTAAATTGTTCCAAAACCCAAAAATTAAACTAAGGACCTTTGGCGGTTTATTTCGAAAAGCAAAACACCAGTGGAAACAGAAACATTAAGAGAATCAATCTTACCTTTCATTGGGATCTTAATAAGAAAGTCGCAATTTTCAGCAACGAGTTTACGAATTCCTTTTTCTTCGTTTCCAACTATTAATGCTAAAGGCATTTTATAATCCAATTCCGTATAATTTTTTGAATCTGCTGTTAGATGAGAACCGACAATCCAAAACCCCTCCTTCTTCAACTTTTCAATTGAATGAACAAGGTTATTTACTTTACAAATTTTAAGATACGAGACAGCTCCTGCTGAGATTTTTTCTGCCGTATCAGTTATCGGTGCGCTTTGGTTTGTTGTTACAATTATGCCATCCACCCCTGCACATTCCGAAGTCCTCAATATTGCGCCTAAGTTGTGAGGATCTTGAATCGAATCTAATATTAACAAGAAAGGAAATTTTGATTTTTTTGATTCAGATATTATTTCTTCCAGCTCAAAATATTTTTGAGAACTTTTTAGAGCAATAACGCCTTGAGAATTTTGTCCTGCACTAAGATTATCAAATTTTTGAGTGGATAGTTGTGTTATTTTGATTCCGCGTTTTTTTGCAGCAGAGAATATTTGATTTATAACATCTCCATGCTGGCCGAAGGCAATATATATAACTTCAATCTCGGCTTCGGATCTGAGAGCTTCAAGTACTGGTTTCCTACCGTAGATTTTTTGCATAATTATTTAATATATATTCCGGATATTCCTCGCTTGGCTCGCTTGTCCGGAATGACGTTAATTAATTTTATGAAAAGGAAAATTCTTTATCAGTGACTTCAAACTTACAAAACAGACGGTTGTTTTTCTTATTTGTTTTGTATTGCTTAGTTAATAAAATTTCTTTTTTATAAATGTTGAAATGAAATTCGCCGGTATTGATTGCCCCGTCCTGTTTAACCACATTCACAACATAATCTCCGATTAAATCTTCAAAGAGTAATTCTGTTCTTGCAGGTTGAACCACGGGGACAACATTTGTCTTTGCTTTTAGTCCCATTAAAATAAAATTTAAAACATTTTTCTCCTTCACAATCTCAACTGATACCTCATAAGAAAAACTAGTAAACTCAACAATAGTTTCAATTGCAAAAACGCAAAACTGCTTATGAACAGAATCATCATACTTATAAAACGCTTTACAGATGTATTCAATCTTATCTGGTTTTTTTAGAGGGATGGCTGCAATGGCAGTATGGGCTTTCTTTTTTCTGGTTTTGGGAAGTTTGGGGGTTACTTTAGGCTTTCGAAGAGACAATCATTTCTCCTTGATGCTCTCAAAAATTTTATCAAGATCCTTTTTAGAAAAATTTTTCTGTTCGCTGTTTCTCATATTTTTCAAAACGATTTCATCCCTACTGAATTCTTCCCCACCGATAAATAACACATATTTTGCATTGAATCTGTTAGCTTCCCGCATTTGTGCTTTAACACTTCTGCTTAAATAATCCAGATCAACTATTAGTCCTTTTCTTCTAAAATCAACGGCTGTTTGATAAGCAAATTTTTCCAAACCCTTTTCAATAGTAACTATGAACACGTCAATCTTTTCATCATCTAGTAAAAATGATTTTTCGTTTTCGCAAGCGAGTAAAATTCTTTCCATACCCGCAGCAAAACCGACACCCGGAGTTTCACTTCCACCGAGTTCCTTAACGAGAAGATTATATCTTCCGCCGCCGCATAATGCACTTTGCGAACCCACGCTTCCGCTTACAATTTCAAATGTTGTGTGAGTATAATAATCGAGACCACGGACAAGTTTTGTATCAACTTCAAAAGGTATTTTGTTTGATAGCAAAGTTTGTTTTACTTTTTCAAAATGTTGAAGACTTTCTTCATCAAGATATTCAATTAAAAGCGGAGCGTTCGCCATTATTTTTTGATCATTCTCTTCTTTACTATCAAAGATGCGCATAATGTTTGTATCAAATCTTTTTTTACTTTCCGATGATAGTTTGTTTAGGTGAGGTTCGACATATTGACGTAAAACCTTTTTATAATTTTCTCGTGATTCAGGAACACCAAGAGAATTGATTTTTACAATCAAATTTTTCAAACCGAGACGGTTAAAAATATCGTAAGACATAATTATCATTTCTGCATCAAGCAAAGGATCGTTACTTCCTAAAGCTTCGGCACCGAATTGATGGAACTGTCTAAATCTTCCGGCTTGTGGTCGTTCTTGCCTGAACATTGGTCCTGCATAAAAAAGTTTGTTAAGATTTTGTTTTTTATCCAGGGAATGTTCAATGAATGCGCGCACAACTCCTGCTGTCATTTCAGGTCTTAGCGTAACACTATCGCCGCTTCGATCAATAAAAGTGTACATCTCTTTACTAACAATGTCCGTAGCTTCGCCAATCCCCCTTGCAAAGAGAGACGTTTCTTCAAAAATTGGAGTGCGGATTTCTTTATAGTTGAATTTTGTAAAAACTGATTCAACAATAGATAAAAGAAAATTCCATTTAGGAATATCGTTAGGGAGTATATCGCGTGTTCCGGTTACAGCTTTAATCATGAAATAATATTATGCTGTTTCAAAATATTGTTTTTCTTCATTTTCGAAGAGCAAATAAATCTCTTCGGCAGTCTTAGCTTTTGAAAGACTTTCTCTAAAGTCATCTTTGTTCATCATTCTGGATATACGGCTAAGCAATTTTATATGCGGCCCAACTAAATTTTCTTTTCCAACTAACAGAAAAACTAAATTAACAGGTTGTTCATCAAGCGCCTGGAAATCAATTGGTTCATCAAGTTTACCAAAGGCAGCTACAATTTCATTAACACTATTTGTTTTTGCATGCGGTATAGCAAAACCCTTTCCAACACCTGTTGACATGATTTTTTCCCTTTCGTGAACTGCATTCCGCATTTCATCCAATTCTTTTATACGTTCGTCATTCTTAAATAAATCAACAAGCTCATTAATAACATCTGTCTTTTCTTTTCCTTGCAAAGAAGGAATAATCTTGCTTACCTGTAGAATTTCGCAGATTTTCATTTACTGATCCTATAAATTGCTAATTAACCAGCGGTAAATTTAACAAAGCAATAGTGTTAATCAAAATTATCTTGCGGATTGATTATCGCATTTTTCTTGCAGCGTGTGAATCCAAACTGTAATTTTTCATTGTAAATTTTTCCAAACCTGTTAATAAGGATAATACTATATGAATATTCAGAACAAAACAGTTTTAGTGTTAGGCGGATGGGGATTGGTAGGAAATGCCGTTATTAGAAAGTTAGTGCCTGAAAAACCGAAAAAAATAATTGTTACATCATTAAGAAAAGAAGAAGCAGAAGATGAGGTGGTCCGTCTTCAAAAAGAATTCTCCGATTTGCCAAAGAATTATTTTGTCCCATGGTGGGGTAATATTTTTGTCCGTCATGAATTTAAAGATCAGGACCGTTTTGAATTGCTTGCCAACCCGGAAAAAAGAAAGGTATTAATGCGCGATACAATGGAAGAATTAACTGATGAGATACTTCATAATTCCTCCATTTATAAATTACTAATTGAACACAAACCCGATATTATAATTGACTGCATAAACTCCGCTACGGGAATTGCTTATCAGGATGTTTATACAACATAC
Source organism: Melioribacter sp. (assembly GCA_012026935.1). Classification (GTDB taxonomy): domain Bacteria; phylum Bacteroidota; class Ignavibacteria; order Ignavibacteriales; family Melioribacteraceae; genus Fen-1258. The sequence continues at coordinate 10,634 of VEPI01000017.1, forward strand.
CACCGGCTAAAAAAAACAATTGAGAATAAATTACCTTTAGAAGATCTTGCGGCAGAGACGGAGAGACTTCTTTGTACACTTTACACTCCTCAATTAATCCGTCACGTACAAATACTTTATAATTCAATGAATAAAACAAAAACAGAAATTTATGTGAAGATCGGGACTAGCGGAACAGGAGGAATGGGATTGAATATTCCATATACACACAGCGAAGAGAAACCTTCCCGTGTATTGTTAAGTAAATCCTCGGTTGCAGGTGCACATACATTACTCTTATTTTTGATGGGAAGAACGCCAGATGCACCTATTACAAAAGAGATCAAACCAACTGCAGCAATTGCATGGAAAAGAATTGAGTTTGGAGAAATAAAAAAACACGGCAAGCCGATTGAAGTGCTTGATGTACCCTTTGATCAAGCAATTCCTCTCAACGATAAATTCAAATTAAAACTTGATAAACAAATCAAATCAAGCGGAGAAAAACTAAAATCCGTTTTTATAGATACCGGCGAGAACGGTACATTTTCCCGCGGTGAATTTGAAGCTATTACCGCTCAGGGGCAAATGGAATATGTTACACCTGAAGAGATTGCTGTTGATGCAATTTATGAAATAAAAGGCGGCAACACCGGTCACGATATCATCAACGCTCTTGATAATGCTACACTCGAACCGACCTACCGTGCCGGTTTCTTACAGCATTCCGCAGTTGATAAATTGGAAGAATTGGAAAAAATTCATAACACTAACAGCGTTGCGTTCGAATTATTGGGGCCGCCGAGATTATCAAAATTGTTACACGAAATAAACATTTTAAAAGAGATCTGCGGGGGAATGAAACAAATAATAAAAGAAAATCCTTTTGATTTATCGAACAAAGCACTCGAATTCTTAAAAAATAATTCTAAACTTAGAAATGAAATAGTCTCTATTGGAATTCCAATTCTGCTGACGGATGGAAAATCGCTGTTACGTGGTAATGATATAAAAATTCCGCCATTCCGCGGCGATAATGAATTAGATATCAATTCAAAAAATATTGATATGTGGGCACATGACGGCTGGGTAGATCTACGTGAATCCAACATGAAAGATTGGCAAGCGAGAATTAAAAAGATTATTGATGAGGCCGAAGGAATATCTCCGACCGATACAAGTTCAATGCATGTCCGCACAAAAAAATATTGGAATAATTTTGAAGTTATTGATATTGGCAAAGTCGTAGGTTGGATATTTATTTAAGAAGAAAAAGGTGAAAGGATGAAAGCGTAATTTAGCTTTCAGTGTTGGTGTTTAAGTTTTATCTTTTAAAAAAGAATCCCTCTTCATGAGGGATTTTTTTTAGTTAATAAGTATTTCTTCAAAATAAGTTGGAATAATTGTTAGAGATAAAAATTTACTGCGCGCGATCTTGACTTCTTCAATTCTTCATTAACAATTGTATAACGCTTTGTTCCGCCATTAGTTTTATTTAAATGTCTTTCTTCTATTCTAATCTCTTCTTGTAAATCACGCTTAGATACCGTTGCCTTACGAATAATTTTAACTGCTTTAGGTTTTAAATCATCTATTGAAAAAATTTGAGGCGGGATAGATGCTATTTTTTTTCGAAATAACTCCTGTTCATAATTAATTTTTCTTTGTAGTTCAGAAGGTTTTTGATTTAAACTGCTCCAAGCGGAGTTAAAAGAACCTTGTTCTTCAATTCTAGATTTAGACATTAAATATGAAATAATTATAACACAAACTAATAAGATTCCTCCAAAAAGAAGAATATCATAGATGATCTGTATTAATTCCATCAAATTTACCGTATTAAGATTCCATAATGTGACAACTGGTATGCCATTATTTTTTTGATTTTAGAATGTTTTTTGAAAGCCATGGGTATGAAAATGCGGTTCAATATGAGATTAGTAAATATTTTAAGACATAATTTTTTTCATTTTTATGCGATTGGAACAAGATCAAACTTGTTATAATTAAGACTGATACTTATTAACGCAAGAAAATAATTGCTACTCCGCTGACAGCTACGAAAGCACCTATAATTGAAATCCACGATAATTTTTCTTTATAGTAAAAGTGAACCAAGGGTAACATAATAATCGGTACGGTTGCCATGATAGTTGATGCAATTCCAACATTCGTATGTGAAATAGAAATTAAACTAAATGTAATTCCAAGATACGGTCCGAACACAGCACCTATAAGAGTAAATAAAAATCCTTTTTTATCTTTCATGAAAACTTTTACCGGTTCCCGAAATCTTTTCGTAACGATCACTACCGGATAAATAATAATCACCGCGGAAGCAATTCTGACAAAACTTGCAAGAAAACCATTTATCTCACTTTCGTTAAAAGCATACTTTGCAAAAATTAATCCTACCGCTTGACCTACGGCACCAATCAGGGCATAAAATATTCCGCTGTAATCAATTTTATAATTTGATGTAGGCCTTTCTTCCCTTTTGAAAATTACTAATGCTATTCCCAAAACAGTTATAGAAATTCCAAGCAGACCAAGAATTGACAATCTTTCACCCAAAAATAAAAAAGCAAGTAAAGCTGATACCGGAGGAACAAGAGCCATGACCAACATACTTATTCTTGCGCCAATACTTTTGAATGCTTTAAATAAAAATGTATCTCCAATTACTAATCCGGCAAATCCGCTTAAAGTTAAATTCCAAATTTGATTAGAGGATAAATCTATTTTTACATTTAATATAATTAACGTAAAAGATAAAAAGACTAACGCGATCAGCATTCGTGTTACATTTACATACATTGGTCCAACACGAATTGACGCCTCAGTAAATGCTATCGAACTCATAGACCAAAAACAAGCGGTCATAAGAGCAGCTATTTCACCAAGTAAAAGCATTTTAGATTCGGTTATGAGTTATCAGTAATGAGTTCTTAGTTTTAATTTATTGTAATATTTTTGAAAAATTTGTCATTCATAATTTTTCAAAGAAGTTCTTTTGACAACATTCTTAATTCAAAATTCATAATTGTTTCAATTCGTTCCATCTTTGATCAACAATATCCCAAACATTTTTCACCTTAATTGCATCCAATGCCTTTCTTTCATCTTCATCAGTGTATGCTTCAAGAACTAAGGGTGATTTAATTGTGCGGTGAATTTCTCCATAGGGCGACCAATCCGCCGGATCAGTTGAGCCAAGTAAAGCTACGATTGGTGTTTTAACGGCATTAGCAACATTCATTGGTCCGGTGCATACAGAAATGAACAACGAACAATTTTGAATTATTGCTGCAAGCCGACTAATCGAATTTGTAGCCGGTGATAGAATTGTATTTTTTCCTGCCGAGTTAGAAATTTTATTCACAAGTTCGAATTCATTTTTCCCCCAAGTTAAAAGAATAGTAACATTATATTTTTCAATTAATAATTTTGCCAATTGAGAAAATCTTTCCGGCTGCCAAGCACGATTTGATTTACTTGCACCTGGATGGATACAAATTGTGTTATTCTTATGTAAGGAATTTGATGCGAAAAAATCACAGGCAAATTTTTTATCAGCTTCAGAAATATAGACTAAAGGATTCTCTTCTTTTACTTCCAATCCAATCTGTTTTATCACATCAAGATTTCTATGTACTTCGTGATAACCGCCAACCGGATGCTTAATAGAATGTGTGTAACATTTGTTATAAATTCTCTCCCAATATCCGACTCTGATTTTTGCACCGCTTAAATATGTTAACACCGATGCGCGTTCGGATTTCCATTTAAGATCAACAGCGAGATCAAATTTTCTTTTTCTCAATTTCCAAATTTTAATAAGTTGTTTGAAAAACGATTCTTCAACATAACGCCCGCTCTTTTTAAGATAAACGTATTCATCAACGATAATTCCTTGCGGAAGAATTTCATTCATCAAATTGTTTGTGAACATTGTAATCTTAGCATTGGGAAAATTATCTCTTATTGCTTTGATGGTTGATGTTGCCATTATCAAATCGCCAAGCGCACCCCATTTTAGAATCAATATGTTATTTATGTTCTTGGGAATCATAAACTCAAAATATTTTTCAATTTGGTAAATACATCTTCTGCGGAAATGTCTCCAAGATAAGGTGATTCACCCTCCGGGAAAAATCTTTTTCCGGTTATTACAAAATGGTTATCAGATTCATCATAAAAATTCCAGCAATTCTGGTTATCATCCGGCATCAGTGCAATTACAGGGATTTTTAGTGCAACCGCCAAATGCCGCGTTCCCGTATCGTTTGATATAAACAGTCTTCCCCTTTTCATCAAAGCTGCTGTTAAATTAACATCTTGAGAATTATAGAAGAAAACATTTTTGCTTTTTACTTTCTCGAAAATATCTTTCACAATATTTTCTTCCTTTGGTCCGGCAATAAGCAGAACTTTTGTCTTATTGATAGATAATATTTTACCTATCAGTTCTGCAAAATTTTCCGACTGCCAGATTTTCGTAGGTTCACTTGCACCAGGGTGAATTACAATCAGCGATTCATCTTTTCCAAGATTATTTGATCTTAAAAATTCCTCTGCACTATTTTCATTTCCCTTTGAAATAAAAAATTCTGTTTTATAATTAATCGGTTCGTTTGTAAATGCAGAGATGAGTCTATTATAATATTCCAAGTAACTTATGGAATCTTCTTCAACATCAACCAAAACATTAAAAAGAAAATTAAATGCTTGCTTGCGCGGTGCAATTCTAATTTTAGCTCCGCTAACTAACGCTAAGAACGCAATCCTATCTCCGGGTTGAAGTGAAATAACAACATCAAATTTTTCTTTTCTGATTTTTTTCCAAAAAGATAATTCTGCCGATATTCTTTCCAACAGTTTTTTATTCCTGATACTAAAATCAAAACTTATGATCCGGTTAACATTCGGATTATTCTTCAGAACATTTTCATATTCACTTCGAACAAGAAGAACAATCTCTGCTTGCGGATATTTTTGGCGGAGATGTTTTAATCCCGGAGTTGATACAATCAAATCACCAAGAAATTTTGTGGCTATGACAAGTATTTTCACGGATTCTTTCTTTGCTAAAGCGTAAAATACATCTTGTATTCGAACGGATGCGGCATAGTACCAATAGCATGAATCTCTTCGCTTTTAACTTTTACCCATTGTTCTAATAGTTCATCCGTAAAAATATTTCCGCGTTTTAAGAAATCATGATCTGCTTCCAAAGCATCAATGGCTTCGGCAAGATTTCGCGGAAGCATTGTTACTTTCTGTTTATCCTCTTCTAAAAAGTTTTTATCGTATGGCCCAAATCCTTCTTTTACAGGATCAATTTTATTTACAACGCCGTCAATTCCGGCAAGAAGCATTGCGGTTAAACAGAGATACGGATTCATTGTAGCATCAGGCGGGCGGTATTCAAATCTTGTCTCATCAGGATTATTAACATACTTTGGAATTCGAATTGCCGAAGCGCGGTTACCTTGTCCGTAGGTCATTGCAACGGGAGCTTCAAAACCCGGAACCAATCGTTTATAAGAATTTGTACTTGGATTTGTGAATGCAGATAGAGCCGGTCCGTGTTTCAGCATTCCGCCCATAAAAAATCTACCAAGCTCATTCATGTTTCCGTATTCACCTTTTTTGTAGAATGCATTCTTTCCTTTCTTTGTAAGGAACAAATGTAAATGCAATCCGTTACCGGGCTGGTGATACATCGGTTTCGGCATAAATGTAATGAACAAATTTTTCTGATGTGCAAAATTAAACAGAACATATTTTGCAGTTATGATATTATCTGCAGTTGTCAGCAGATCGGTAAAATAAGTTTCGATTTCCTGCTGTCCGCGTTCACCGGTTTCGTGATGATGGTATTTAATTTTGATACCAAATCTTTGCAAAAGTTTTGTCGCTTCATCACGGAAGTCGTCATAAAGATCAAAAGGATTAGCGGCATGGTATGCGCGCTTATAAAATTCTTCTTTGTGTTCAACACGGTAATAAGAAGTAGCAGTTCGTGTATCGTATTCAACATTTGAAAAAATATAAAATTCAAATTCCGGTCCCCACCAGGATTTATCCGCACCCGTAACTTTTTTCAATAATTGTTCTGCTTGATTTGCAAGATATCTTCCGTCCTGATTGAAGCGCGATCTTTTTGCATCTGTCAACATAATATTGGAATAAAAACTGAGCGTTGGTGCATCACGGAAAAGATCAACAACTGCTGTTTCCAGATCCGGAATTAAAATCATATCGCTGTTTTCAACTTTACGGAATCCAAAACTTGAACCATCAAATCCAACCCCCTCGGAAATTAATTTGTTCATAATATTATCGTGGACAGGAAGAGAAATGTGATGCAGCCGTCCGGAAAGATCAATACATTTTAAATCAATAACCTCAATTTTGTTTTTCTTAATGATATTGTTGATAGATTGAATTGATTGCTTAGACATTATAACCTCAAAAAAAATATTAGAATTGTAGAGACAAAAAAGCCCCCATTGAACGGGGGCTTACCAATAAATTTATTGATTATTCAGCATTGTAATTAAGAGCCGCGATGCCGGGAAAAATTGCAGTAGTATCAAGTTCTTCTTCAATTCTTATCAATTGATTGTACTTAGCAATACGGTCTGTTCTGCTTGCGGAACCTGTTTTAATTTGTCCGCAATTAGTTGCAACTGCAAGATCAGCAATAGTTGTATCCTCAGTTTCACCTGAACGATGTGAGATAACAGCAGTATAACCAGCACGCTTTGCCATTTCAATTGCATCAAGTGTTTCCGTTAATGTTCCTATTTGATTTACTTTGATCAGAATTGAATTGGCAACACCTTTTTCAATTCCCTTAGCAAGGTAATCTGTGTTTGTAACAAACAGATCATCGCCAACTAATTGTATTTTACTTCCGACTTTATCAGTGAGTAATTTCCAGCCGTCCCAATCAAATTCAGCCATACCGTCTTCAAGAGAAATGATCGGATATTGTTTAATCCAACTTACCCAGTAATCAACCATCTTTTCCGGAGCCATATAGGACTTATCGGATTTGAAAAAGTAGTAAGATTTCTTTTCATTATTCCACATTTCACTTGCTGCAGGATCGAGTGCGATAAAAATATCTTTACCGGGTTTATATCCGGCTTTTTCAATCGCTTCCAATATTACAGTAATCGCTTCTTCGTTTGATTTTAAGTTCGGTGCAAAACCGCCTTCATCACCAACAGCTGTGTTATAACCTTTTTTCTTCAAAACAGATTTAAGGGAATGAAATGTTTCTGCGCCCATTCTTAATGCTTCAGCAAAAGATGGAGCTCCAACAGGCATTGCCATAAATTCCTGGAAGTCAACATTATTGTCCGCGTGTTTTCCGCCGTTTAAAATATTCATCATTGGAACCGGCAAAGTCCTTGCGCTTACTCCCCCGATGTAACGGTATAACGGAAGTCCCAATGCTTCTGCAGATGCTTTCGCACAAGCTAATGATACGCCGAGAATTGCATTTGCGCCAAGTTCCGATTTTGTCGGTGTGCCGTCAAGTTCACATAAAAAATTATCAATTGCTACTTGGTCGGTTGCATCGAAATCAATTAATTCATCTGCAATTTTGTTGTTAACATTTTCAACAGCTTTCTTAACGCCTTTTCCTAAATAGCGGGAATTATCACCATCACGTAATTCAACAGCTTCGTTTTCACCTGTTGATGCACCGCTTGGTATTGCCGCTCTACCAACTACTCCGCATTCCAAAGTTACTTCAACTTCTACTGTCGGGTTTCCTCTCGAATCTAGTATCTCTCTGCCCCAAATATCCACAATAGTTGTCATTAATATCTCCAAAGTATTATAAAATTACGGTGCTCAAATTATAAAAAGAGACGAGGAAATTCAATTTTTAGAATATGTTTGTTTTTCCGCGCATTTACTTAAATCTAAGTTTTGATTGATTCTATGAATGGTTATATTTCTTATAAGAATTCATAAGTTTTTAGAAAAAGAAAATCTTCGGCATTGAAAATATTGAGATTCTCTTTCCACACAGGATTTACCCCGGTAGCTCAGTGGATAGAGCAAGAGTTTCCTAAACTCTGGGTCGGAGGTTCGATTCCTCTCCGGGGTACATAAAATCAGTACTATTTTGAAAAGGAGCTTACATGAGAAGAATTATGGGGATTATTGTCTCAGCGTTAGTAGATATTGTTTGTTTCCTGCAAGGAAGTATTATTGTTGCTTATGCCCTTCTGCATTTTAGCTATAAAATTGAAATTGTTAGAGGTGAAGGAATTAATCCGGTAGAGACACAAAATGTTCCGGTAGCGATTGGCGGATACTACTTTTATTCCGATCAATATATAAAAGTAGCATTGATTGGTTTAGCTCTTATTATTACAGGTTTCTTGATGCGAAGCTGGAGAAAAAGTTACAACGATTAATTTTTTTTGAACCAATTTTCAGTTTCTGATTCTATACTAAGAATTACAAATTTTTATTTTTCAATTAATTAAAGGAATAGCTTAATGAACAAAAAAACCATCTCAATATTATGCTTTGTGTTCATAATATTAACAGTTGGCTCAATTACCTCTTTAGCACAATCTACATTTAAAGATTTTGGCTATAAGGGAGGATTACAGTTTAACGGTGTTTTGCCTACAACAGAATTCGAAAGTGATAACGGTTTAGCACTCTCATCCTATCTTTTCAAAGGTTTTTTTAGATTTGAATTGAACAAAGATTGGCAGATTGAAGCTAATGCCGGATTTGGTAAATTTAAAGGTGATGACTACAACAAGTCCACATATGAAACATCTGTAATTCCAATCGAAGCAAGATTACTTTACACTCCATTCGAATTAGAAAATTGGAACCCGTACTTCTATGCCGGTCTAGGTTTACTTAATTACAGTGTAACAAAAAAGCCGGTTTCAGTCTCAGTTTTAGCCGTTGAAACAGATGGCTGGACATTAGGAATACCTGTTGGAGTAGGAACTGAAGTAAAATTATCAGATGAAGTAGCTTTAGATTTCAGCGTTGGTTACAACTGGACTACTACAGATAATTTGAATCACTACAGTATCAAAGGAACAAATGATGGCTACATTAACTTAGGCGTTGGAATATCATTATCAAATGAAAGCTTAAATACCGATAAAGATGGTGATGGATTAAGGAAAGGTGAAGAATTAGAACTTGGCACTGATCCTAACAATGCTGATACTGATGGTGACGGATTACAAGATGGCATGGAAGTAAAACAGTACAATACCGATCCTAAAAAAGCAGATACAGATGGTGATGGATTAAATGACGGTGAAGAAATTTCTCAGTATAAAACCAATCCACTCAAAGCCGATTCAGACAATGATGGTCTAAATGACTACGATGAATTAATGAAATACAAAACCAATCCATTAAATCCGGATACTGATGGAGACGGATTAAAAGATGGCGAAGAAGTAAATATGTTCAAGACAAATCCAACTAACGCCGACACAGACAATGACGGATTAAAAGACGGTGAAGAAGTAATGAAGTATAAAACCGATCCGTTAAAAGCTGATACAGACGGAGGTACCATTAATGACGGAGTTGAAGTTAAGCGGGGAACAAATCCATTGGATCCGTCTGATGACGTACCACCAGCATTTGTTGAAAAAGAAAAAGCATTTGATAATGTTCATTTTGGATTCAACAAACACAACCTCACAAAATCAGAAAAGAAAATTCTTGATAATGCTTATGATGTTATCAGCAAACTCAACGAAGCAAAGGTTGCTTTAGCAGGCCATGCAGATGCAATTGGATCAGATAAATACAATCAGAAACTTTCTGAGAAGAGAGCGAAAATGGTAAAAGAATATCTAGTTAAGAAAGGTTTAAGTGAAGCTCAAATTACTGCGGAAGGATTTGGAGAATCAAAACCTGTTGCATCGAATAAAACTGCAAAAGATAGAGCTAAGAATAGAAGAGTAGAAATTACAGCAAAATATATGGAACAGAATAAATAATAACTGGTATGAAAAAGCCCCGCATATGCGGGGCTTTTTTTTTGAAATTAATTTATTTTTTTACAGCACTCCAATTACCCCTAGCATAACTTGCGTCCCATTTACCTGTACCGTTATCGTAAGTCAGCGTACCTTCTACAATTCCCATTTTTTGACCCAATGCAAATAAATCAGCAAATAATTTTCCCTCTTTTGAAACGTTCCCTTTAATTGTAACACCGTAACTGTTTCCCTGGAAAAAAACATCTTTCGAAAAAGAAAAATCATTATTGGCGGAAATATCAAATTCGAAAACTTCGGTTAGATCACCATTTAATTTTAATTCCCACTTACCTTCAAATGAGTCTTTATTAAATAAACTGCACGATGATAAAAAAGTTAAACTGACAAAAAGTATAAAAATAATTCTGAGTTTCATTTTAACCTCTATTTTATTATTTCAGGATCCAAACCATGTTCTTTGAATAAATTTTTATATTTCTTTAATACGACATGCTTAAATTCATCAAGAATAGAAATAAACTGTACGAGTGATACATCACCGCCGAATTTGAAATAATATTCTATCAATTGTTCAAGATAAATGTTAGTTAGTTTTGAAATAGCAGCAAATGAATCCGATGTAACGTGATCAAGTTTATAAAGATTATCTAATTCTTCCGGCCGGATCAAATCTTCTTCATCAAGAATTGAAAAATCCTCTATTGTATTTTCAATTGCACTTCTTTGCGACCATACACGCGCTAACTGTAATAAGACAGAAATAATCTCTCTTAATTTTTGTTCACGCGATAATTTTAGATCGTCTAATGTCTTATCATTTAGCGATTCCTTTATTGACATAATCTGATATTTATCTAATATGTTTGATAATTTTTCGGATGGTTCTGAACCTAAAACAATCTCTCTAAATTTTTGCTGAATATTTTCAGTAAATGCTATTTGAGTATCACATGTTATGTTGTTGCTTGTCAGCAATTCAATAATTTCATCTTTGTGTTCGGGATATTTACGAAGTAAAAATTCTTCTGTGTATTCGAAGTTCTCTGATGCGTTTGTGGGATCATCCATTAAACTAACAAGATATGATTTAAGTTTTAGAAGAATAATAAAAACATCAAATTGTTCTGAACCCATTAGAAACCCTTTACTAAAGTTTATTCCGAATCGTTTAAGATTAATTCCCTCTACAAAATTATTATTAGCGCAACCGAGAAATAAATTATCAATCCAGTAACGTCTACAAGTGTTGCAACAAAAGGAGCAGACGATGCTGCAGGATCGAAACCTAGTTTTTTTATTATTAAAGGAAGCATAGAGCCCATTAATGTTCCCCACGTAACAACTCCGACTAAAGATAAACTTACGGTAATCATAAGTAAGAGCCACATTGAACCATAAGAGCCGCCTAAATAATGCCAAGTTGTTATTCTTAACATTCCGATTAACGCTAAAATAATTCCTAAAATTAAACCTGTAATTATTTCTCTTCTAAAAATGAAAAACCAATTTTTTAAGGAAACTTCACCTAAAGCAAGAGCACGTATAACAAGAGTGGCAGCTTGAGAGCCGGAGTTACCTCCGCTGGAAATAATTAGCGGGACGAAAAGTGCTAATTGAACAACACGTTGAATCTCGGTCTCAAAAAAACTCATCGCAGTTGCCGTTAACATTTCACCTAGAAATAAAATACTTAACCAGCCTGCTCTTTTCTTTATCATACTTAATAATGAAATGTCGGGATATGGTTCATCCAATGCCTCAACACCAGCGATCTTTTGAATATCTTCCGTTGCTTCTTCTTCTGCAATATCTAACACGTCATCAACTGTAACGATCCCTACTAAAATCCCGCTTGAATCCGTTACCGGTAAAGCGGTTTTATCATATTTCTTAAAAACTTCTACTGCCCGTTCTTGATCATCATTTACAATTAATGAAACAAAATTAAAATCCATCAGCTCGCTTACTTTTTCAAGAAGAGGCGATAACAAAAATTCTCTAATCCTTATATCATCAATAAGTTTTCCTTTTTCGTCAATCGCATAAACCACATTTAAGGTTTCGCTGTCTTTACCATGTTCACGTATGTAATCAAGTGTTTGTTGAACAGTCCAATTTTCTTTAACCGCAATGTAATCCGGAGTCATTAATCTTCCGACACTATGTTCAGGATAGCCTAGTAATTGTTGACTGATTTTTCTTTGTTCAGGTGATAAGTAAGCTAACATCTGCCTAACTACATTCGGTGGTACTTCTTCAAAGAGAGCAGTTCTATCATCATCTGCCATTTCATTAAGAATTGAAGCAACATCTTCTTTCCCCAAAAGCTGTATCAGATTTATCTGGGTGTCAACATCAAAATATTCAAAGACATCTGCGGCAAGATCTTTAGGAAGAAGCCGGAAAAATATTGCCTGTTCATTTTCAGGCAATGAAAGAAGAAGATCGGCAATATCGGTCGGGGTCCAATCTATTAAAACTTCTTTTAATTCCGTGAATTGTCTATTTGTTATTAAATCTATGATTTCAGGTTGAACAAGTTGAGAAATCATATTCACCTCCGGGTATAGAAGGGTTGGCAGGAAAACAATTTTTTTATGCCGCAATCTAAAACAGTTTAGTTAAAATTCCGAA
>VEPI01000130.1 GCA_012026935.1 Melioribacter sp.
AATTTTTCTCTAAAAAAAATCGTTGTGTTTATCAATATTAAAAATTAGATTGCACTTAACAGGAGAAGATGCCGTATTATTTTTACAAAGAATTGAGTCACTTAGTAATATAGATAATATCGCAAAAATCCATCCCACTACAGTACTTTAATAATAATAACATTCGAGAGGAGTGTATGAAAAAACCACTACTTTTCTTTCTATTCCTATTATTAATTTCCAACTTTGTGTCAGCTCAAACTACATTTAAAGTAACTGGAAGAGTTACTGATACAAAAACTGGAGAACCATTAATAGGAGCCTCAGTTGTTTTGAAATTGTTCAATGTTGGTTCAGCGACTGACTTTAATGGTAATTATTCTTTTGAAGTGCCGCTTGACCAAGCAAAAGGACAAACGTCTCAACTAACAACTTCTTATGTGGGGTATAAGAAAAAATCAGTTGGCGTAGTTCTTAATGGCAATGCAATTACTCAAAATTTTGTTTTGGATGAGGATATTTTTCAGAACGAAGAAATTGTTGTAACTGGTATTGCTTCAAAAACTTCCAAAGCTACCGCCGAAATTGCCGTCGGGAGAGTTTCAGCTGCAGAGCTGCAACAGGTTAATACATATGCAGGTTTATCACAGCTTGTTGGTGGAAAAGTAGCCGGTGTACAATTAACAACTTCTTCTGGTAATGTCGGCTCAGGTTGGAGATTTCAAGTAAGAGGAGGCGGAGGTTTAAACGGCGATGGACAGCCGATCATTTATGTTGATGGAGTCCGCATGGATAATCAGGAAGTGATTGGTTATGCAGTTGGTGGACAAGGAATTAGTACTTTAGCAAATTTAAATACTAACGACATTGACAAAATTGAATTTCTAAAAGGGCCGGCAGCAGCATCAATGTATGGAGCTAATGGCTCTAACGGTGTTGTTTTAATTACAACAAAAACCGGAAAATTAACACAACAAATAGGTTCCGGAATAGCTGTGGATTACCGTTTTAACTACGGAATTAATGAAAAATTATACACGTACAAATACGATAACATCGAAACAGTTCAGACTTGGGTTGCAGATCCAACGACCAAAGAATTATCACGCGTTGACAAGGTTAATAACCAATTTAAAGTTGGTCCAATTCGTGAACATTTCTTGAGCGCCGCAGGTGGTAATAATTTCATGAAATATTATTCCTCATTCGAAAACCGCATGGAAGATGGTATTTATCCCGGCAACTCTGGTAATAGAAGTACTATCAGATTAAATTTGACCGCATTTCCATCAGATATTATTACCTTAAAACTAAACACAGGTTATGTAAAGAATAAGTTCGATAGACCAAATAATGACAATATTATTTATGGCGGTCTTGGAAACACGCTTCTTGATTTTAGACCATTTGCATTTGTTAAGGAAGAAGACATTTACAAATTCAGCGACAAACATGATATCAGTCAGTTTATCGGATCGTTAAATATGAACTACCGCCCGATAGAAAACCTTGATGTCAATGCAGGAATTGGTATTGACAATAGTAGCTGGCGCCAAGTTAGATTATTTCCATACGGTGTAAATTTTGGTGGATTGATAACCGCAGGTCAAAAAAGTATATACGAGAGATTCAATACTCAACTTACTTATGACTTTAATGCCGGTTATAACTATCAATTATTTAATATGATCAATGTTCGTTCTGTTGTTGGAGGACAATTCTTTGATAGAACAAATAAATCTACTAATGTTACCGGTGAAACTTTCACGTCGGATCTTATTACAACATTAGGTGCAGCTGGAAAAATTAGCGGTTATGGTGAAGGGTTTAGTCAAACAAGGGACGGTGGTATATTTACCGAGCATTCATTCAGTTATCAAGATCAATATTTTTTAACACTTGGATTAAGAAAAGATTACGCAAGCTCTTTAGGTGCAAATGCCCCTTCAATTATTTATCCCAAAGCTAGTTTAGCTGTTAGGTTGGATAAATATGACTTCACACCTACTTTCTTCAAGATGCTAAAACTGAGAGCTGCTTATGGTGAAAGTGGTGTTCTTCCAGGTTTATTAGATGGTATTCCACTATTGTATGCCGCTGAAGCAGGGGGTTATGGCGCAGGCGCAGTTATCTCTGTAATTGGTAACCCTGATATTCAACCTGAAAGAGTAAAAGAATTTGAATTTGGTTTAGACACAGAATTATTAGATAACATTTCATTGGAATTCACATACTATATTCAAAATGCAACAAACTCTATTGTTGGAAAAGTTAATGCACCTTCAACAGGTTTAACAGCTTCAACACAACCTTTCAACGTCGGTGCTGTTAAAGCTTCAGGCATTGAAGCCTTACTTAAATATTCACCAATCAGATTGAATGATTATGAATTAAATTTGAGTTTGATTTGGAATTACCAGAAAAATGAAGTTAAAGATCTTGGTGGGGCCCAACCAATATTTAGTGTAAATAATGTTATTGATGTTGGTAAGCCAAAATATGAGTTCTTTACTTACAACTCTACAGGTCCAACATTTAATTCAACTACAAATGTCTATACCGGATCTGTACGTTCAACCGATAGAGTGGATCTAGGAAATCCGGTGCCAAATCATACTGGGTCTTTAACTATAGATTTCAGATTCCTAAAAAACTTCCACTTCTATGCATTTAGTGAATGGGCAATAGGAAATAAAATATTTAATAACACACAATTATTTGCAAACAGAAGAGGCAATGGTACAGAATACAATAGAATGAATGCTCTTTTAGGTTTAGCTCCTATTGTAACTGCCGATGTTGTCAAGGGACTTCCAAGTTCCAATCCGGTTGTTACTCCTTTAACTCCAGGAACACCCGAATACATTGCACTTGCCGAAAAATTTGCAAAATTAGATTGGCGTTATGCTGGTAACTATATTGAAGATGCTGATTACTTAATCATTAGAGAAGTAAGCTTGAGTTATGACTTTTCTGATATCTTACGTGATTATGATATCACAAAATATCTTAAATCATTATCAATAGGTGTTTCAGTACATAACCTAGCCCGTTTTACAAAATATTCAGGTCCAGATGTTGAATTGAACTATACAGGGTCCAGAACAATTGCCAGAGGAAACGACTTCTTGACTCTTCAAACACCAAGAACCGTAAACTTCTGGTTTAGATTAGGACTATAAAAGGAGAAACCAACCATGAAAAAAAATAAATTATTAATAGTCTTACTTCCATTTATCTTCTTATTCGTTTATGCATGTGAAGATTACATCTCTAATGTAGACCCTGTAATAGATCTTGCACAAGACAATTTATTAAATACCGAAGCACAAATGGATTTTTTATCCAAAGGTGTTCAACAACGTTTTGCAACAACAGCTGATCAGCTTGCTTGCTTAATGGATCTTCAATCTGATGCAATGATCTATACAAGTAAAATTGCAACAGCCAGCTTCCCAACTTTCGAAGAAATTGATAAAGGAGCTATTCTACCAGATAATGCAACAGTCCAAGGTGTTTTTCAAGCTGTTGGCCAGCTAAGAAAATATGCCGATGACTTAGTCATTAGAGTTGGTAAGGTTACTTTCACTAATGATAGTAAAAGAACTTCCGCTTTATTTACCGGTTATCTCTATGGCGGAATTGCGCGTTTTTATATGGCAATTGCATTCGGATTAACTGAGAATCAACCCGGCGGAGTTATTGATGCGGGTCCATTTATTCCACAATCAGCTTTACTAGATGATGCTGTGACAAAAATGAAAGCAGCTCTGGCAATTCAAACTGATAATTATCTTAAGAAGGCTACAAATTCATTAATTGCAAAAGCATACCTTGCAAAAAATGATTACACTAATGCAGCTACATATGCAGCTCAAGGATTAGTGTCGGGTGATAAAGTATTTGAAGCATTACATAATGACGTGTACAATATTTACTTCTGGGGATTTGCAGGTGCAGGTCGTGTTCAAATAGCTGTAAACTCGCGCTTCAATAATTATGTTGTAGCCGATCCTAAAGAAGCTGGCAGGATTAAACTTGGAACTGTAAAAGGAACGGATAATGTTACATATTATTGGCAATTAAAGTATCCAGATAAATTTAACAATTTCCCAATTATGACATGGCAAGAAAATAATCTTATGATTGCGGAATGTGTACTGAGAGGCGCTGGTTCCGGTGACGCTTTGGCTTTAGTAAATGCTGTCAGAGCTTCCAGAAATTTGGATCCTTTAATATCAATAAATATAGATGGACTTATGGTAGAGCGCGATAAAGAATTATTCGTTCAAGGAGACAGATTGATGGATCAAAACAGAACCGGTACATGGCATATTCCAGGAAACGTTTGGAGATACATGCCTATTCCGCGTAATGAAAGAAATGCAAATCCTAATTTGCCTCCATTATAAAATCACTAAAATTATCTTGAACACAAAAAGGCTGCAAAAAATTGCAGCCTTTTTATTTTTAAATTTATAATGGTTCAAA
>VEPI01000113.1:0-2632 GCA_012026935.1 Melioribacter sp.
CCTTTATTTAAAGGAATTATCTGTCCAACTTTATTGATTCCAAATCCAAGCCGCTTTTTTGCTTTTACCTGCGTCGCAATTGCACCGGAGCGCAATGATTTATCAACGTTCATCACTATATCAAACTCTAATGATTGAAGTATCGAAAGAGTTTCAAAAGAATAGGGCATTACACGATCAATGAATGGATTATTTTCAAGCAGGCCGACAGCATTGTTTAATGTGATCCAATAAATTGTTGATTTGGGATATTTTCTTTTTATGGAAGGAAGCTGGGCAGTTGTCATTAATACATCGCCCATAGCATCAAGATTAATAATAAGAATTCTTGTTCCCATCGGATTATATTCTTTGCATCCGTCTTTAGAGCAATCATGATCGGGGAAGCAAGGTTTATAACCGCTAAAATTTTTGCAAGTTTTGATTTTCTCCAACTTATTTTTTTTAGGCATTTATGTTAGACCTATTTCGTTTATCAGACTTTTAAATTTACTAAAAACTTCCTGAACAGAGATATCATTTACATTTTCAGTAGATGATTTAACTGAGCGGTGAGCAATATGATACGGCTGCCAGCTTACAAAATTCCAATTAGGATTAGGATATAACGCCAGAGTAGGAATTCCAAATGCAGACGCAATATGCACCGCCGATGTATCCGGAGTAATTAACACTGCAGAAGATTTGATATAAGCCGCGAAATGTTGAATGGAAGCAAGTTTGCTTTCAACACATTTTTCGATTCCTAAAGAAGATGCAAGTTGTTTTTGCTGTGTTTGATCTTTTTCTACTGCTAGGATAAGGAAGAAACAATTCTTGTATTCATCATTAATTAATTGTAAAAGCAAATTCCATTTTTCCATCTGCCAGTAACGGATCTTAGCACCGGCCGAAATATTAACAGCTATTAGATGTTTATTTTTTTTGACTGAGCAGAGTTCGGTTTCCACTTCAGATAATTCTTTCGAACCAACGTAGAAAAAAGGTTTTACAAGTTTTTCATCAGCTTTAATTCCTAATTGAAGAAGAAAATTATTCATGCGCTCGATGATATGAGAATTTTCTTTCTTAAGCGGTGTAACCTTGAAGTTGATGTACCGTTCATACTTAGAAAAATCATATCCCGCTTTGATCCGTGCTTTCATAATCTTAAATATCAAAGTGCTTGTAGTTGATGGATTGTCGTTGAAATCGAGAATCATATCGTAGTGTTCTTTGTTCATCCCAATTAACTTTAGATAAAGAGAAGGATTTTTTTTAGAGTAGATGACTTTAGTTAATCTTGGATTATACTTTAGCACATCTTTGTTAGAAGAAAGAGTAAGTAAGTGAATTTCCAGATGAGGATATTTTTCTTTTAGGACTTCAAAGGCAAACGAAGTAACGACAAGATCGCCGATCTTGCCAAGACGAACAATCAAAATTTTCTTGATCGTAGTGAAATCAATTTTTGTTATTTGATTATCCATGAACAGGAATCACGATATTGTTTTTAGAAATAAGCGACTCTACTTTGTGCAGCACCTTCTCAACGGGAAGATCACGGAAACATTCATGCTTACGCGGGCAAACAAGCAAATTACATTCGATACATTCCAACTCATCAAGACGGATCCATTCGTTTCTATTGCCGTAAGGTCCGTGCATGTAAGGATTTGTCGGGCCGAACAATCCGAGAACCGGAGTTCCAACTGCAGATGCAATGTGCATTGGTCCGCTGTCGTTTGCTATTAATATTTTACAGCGTGAGATCAAAGCTGCTAATTCTTGAATAGAAGTCTCCGGAGCAATAAAAGATTTTTCTTCAAGAAGGGAATGTATCTTGTGAGCATCTTCTTCATCGGACTTTCCCCAGATAATAAAAATCTTTGCATTGTATTTTTTTATTAGAGCGTTTGAGATCTCAGCAAACTTTTCCGGATCGCACTTTTTAGATTCCCAGCCGCCGGTTGGACAGATACCAACTACAAAATCATTTTCTGAAAAATTCTCCTTAAAATATTTATCTGCCATAATTAAAGCAGATGAGCTGATGGAATAATGAAGACTTGTAAACGAACTATTCAGACCGAGTAACTTCAAAGTTTCAAGATGAAGCTGAGCTGAATGATATCTACCACGCTCTTCCGGACCGTAGAGATTATATGCGTACTTTCTTCCGCGGTATGGGTAACCGACTTTATAATTTGCTCCACTCAAGAATGTTATTAATGCTGTAGATGGATTAGTAAAGAAATCAAAAATTAAATCGTATTTGGCTTTTCTAATTTGAAGAATAAGAGAAACCTTTTTCCAAAAATCATTACGCTCAAAGAGTAGGACTTGATTAATTTCCTTTAAGCCAAGCAAACCCGGTTCTGACGGCTTCTCTACAAGGTAATCTATCCGGGCATTCGGGAAATCCCTTCTAAGATTATCAATCACAATAGTTGAAAGAACTACATCGCCGATTCCGCGCAGTTTGATGATAAGTATTTTATTGATCTTTTCTTTGTTGAGTTGTGTCAATCTAAAACCGAATTTGAATTTATAATTCTGACTTATTGGAAAATGATGAATTAAGACGAAAACATTTTCTCAAATCTTGTTTTCAATTTACGAAGTTTCGACTACTCCATCAATGAACTACTTA
>VEPI01000113.1:2651-4417 GCA_012026935.1 Melioribacter sp.
ATAAAGAAACTCAATAGATTCGGAAGGAAAGACTGCTATAGTGATTGAGGCTGAGAGAATTGGTCAGGTGCTTTTATCATATAATATTTTTTCAATTGTTTTTGATTGAATTCGATTTTTCAATTTTGCTCATCGCTCTTTCACTTAGTGCAAGAATAGTAAGTGACGGATTAACACCCGGATTTGCAGAAATCATTGAACCATCGCACACATATAAATTCTGATAGCCAAATAAGTGATTATCTTTATCAATTACTCCTTCAGATATATCTTTTCCCATTGTTGCACCACCAAGAATATGTGCGGTTGTCGGAATACCTAAAATAATTTCAGACAGCAAAGCTCCCGGAGTGCCGTTAACAATCTCGGCATATTTTTTTGCAAGCTTATTCGCTTCAGGCATAAATGCAGTTGGTAACGCTCCATCACCTAATGTTGTTTTCATTCTAAACCAACCATTTGTGAATCTAAGAGTTCCGCTGATTGTACGCATATACAAAAGTATTTGAGTTTTTTTAGCCCAATCCCATACAAAATAAAATTTGAAATAACGGAAAGGATGTTTTATAATTTCCCAAGCTGCTTTTAATAATCGAATAAATACATTACTCCCGATTACAAGCGGTGAAATTTGCAATCTCCAAAAACCGGAACCTGAAGGATAACGAACCGGTTCCAGATGACTATGTTCATCGGTATGAAGAATAGATCCTATAGCAATGCCATCTGAAAAAACAGTTTCTTTTTTAGGCGATACAACACCCATTAAACTTTCTGAATTTGTGCGAACATTAAATCCGATCTTATCTGATAAATATGGTAAAGTAGTTTCTTTCAATTTAAGCAAGAGCGGGATAGTTCCTAAAACGCCGCCGGCAAAAACAATTCCTTTGGATCTAAACTTACCTTTTGATTTGAAAATTTTTGTAGATCTTTTCCATTCTACTTCATAACCATCAAAGCCATTTTTATCCACTAAGGGAGTTATATTGTAAACTTCAGACTCAGCTTGAATGACAGCTCCTTTTTTTTGAGCCAGGTAAAGATAATTTTTATCAAGTGTGTTTTTCGCATTGTGCCGGCATCCTATCATACAAGCGCCGCAGAATGTACAGCCTGAGCGCTCCGGACCTTCGCCATTAAAGTAGGGGTCACTTACGGTTTTTTCCGGTTCTCCAAAAAATACCGCTACATCAGTCGGTTCAAACTGATCTTCCTTTCCAATTTCATTTGCCAAATTCTGTAATGCTTTATCACCGTTTTCCAATCTCGGATTTATTGTAACACCCATCATTTTTTTACTGAGTTCATAAAATTCTCTTAATTCATTTTCCCAATCGGCAAGATGAGACCATGAACCGGTTTTGAAAAATTCTTTTTTGGGAATTGGCAATGTGTTTGCATAAACAAGAGAACCGCCGCCGACTCCAACACCGGATAATATTCCTACGTGACGATAGAATGTTATTTTAAATATGCCGTGAAATTTTACAAGAGGGATCCAAAGCCAGCGTTTTAAATTCCAATTTGTTTTAGCAAAATCTTTAGAAGAAAACCATTTGCCTTTTTCGATCACTAAAACTTTGTAACCTTTTTCAGAAAGACGAAGAGCAGCAACAGATCCGCCAAATCCGCTGCCAATTATGATGTAATCAAAATCATATTTTTGTTGATCTGTTGACATTTTGATTGAACTAATATTTTTGTTGTTAATTCTAATTAATCTTAATTTAATATAAAGAAAAGGTTGCAAAAAACGCCGGTAA
>VEPI01000173.1 GCA_012026935.1 Melioribacter sp.
AATTTTTCTCTAAAAAAAATCGTTGTGTTTATCAATATTAAAAATTAGATTGCACATAATCGGACTAGATGCCGTATTATTTTTTTACAAAGAATTGAGTCACTTGGTAATTAAAATAATATCGTAATTATCCATCCTACTACTAAACTATAATAACAACAACATTCGAGAGGAGTGTATGAAAAAACTTATACAGGTTTCTCTATTATTTCTCACCATTATACCCGGTTTTCTATTGGCCCAAAGCACTTTTAAAGTGAATGGGAAAGTAACCGATGCAAAAACCGGTGAAGCGCTGATTGGCGCTGCAGTTCTGTTAAAACCGCTAAATCTTGGAGGAGTAACAGATTTAAATGGCAACTATTCTTTTGACGTTCATACAGATGTTGCTACTGGACAATCTGCTGAACTAATTGCTTCTTATGTTAACTATAAAAAGCAATCTGTCAAATTTACTTTAAGTGGTTCCAACATCACTCAAAATTTTTCTTTAGAAGAAGATATATTCCAGAGTGATGAAATTGTTGTTTCAGGTATTGCTTCCAAAACTTCCAAATCCGTTTCAGAAATTTCTGTTGGAAAAATATCTGCAGAAGGTTTGCAGCAGATCAACACTTACGGTGGTTTATCACAATTAGTAGGTGGTAAAATTGCAGGGGGTCAGTTACAAACTACTTCTGGAAACGTTGGCGGAGGCTTTAGATTTTTTGTTCGTTCAGGAGGTGGTATCAATGGAAATGAACAACCGGTAATCTATTTGGATGGCGTTAGAATAAATGACGCTGAAACCGGATTCTTTGGAGTTGGTGGACAAAATAATAGTGCACTTGCTTCTATAAACCCGGATGATATTGCAAATATTGAAGTACTAAAAGGACCGGCTGGTGCTTCTTCATATGGGGTTAATGGTTCAAACGGTGTAATACTCATTACTACTAAATCAGGCAGAGCCGTTACTGGCGGTAGCGGATTCGCCGCGAATTATAAATTTACTTACGGTTTCAATGAGCAGTCAAAGAAATACTCGACTGATATTTTTAAATCTGCAGAAGATGCTAATAGGACTTTTATTAAAGGTTATATCCGAGAAAGTTCTATTGATATTGCAGGGGGCGGTAGTCAGTTAAAGTATTATGGCGGCTTCTCAAGTCGTTATGAAGGTGGTATTCAGGCAAACAATGATTTGCTGAGAAAATCCGCAACTGCAAAAGTTACATCGTACGCCAGCGATAAACTAACTCTTGAATTTAAAGGTACCTTTAACTTCACAGATGTTAACAGAGGGCAAAACGATAATAATATATTAGGTTTTCTTGGAAATACTCTTCTCCAACCAACGTCTTACCGATTCACAGATAGTGTTGCAGTATTAGGATTAACTGATATCAGCAGAACCTCACAATTTGTTGGAAGTGTGAATGCTACATTCACACCAATTAAGGATCTTGAGATTATTGCGGGTTTTGGAATAGACAATAGTAGTATTAGAGAAGATAGAACCTTCCCCGCAAATTTAAGATATTCTGGCCGTACACGCGGTGAACGTGATGCTTATGATAACAATACAAGACAATTTACTTACGATCTTAATGCCAAGTACCATTATTCACTGTTTGATGATATAAAAGCTACATCTGTTATTGGTATACAATTATTTAATAGATCCTTCAGAAGCGCATTTGTGCAAACACAAACTTTTGCAACTGAACTTATAACCGATTTAGGTGCCGGATCGCTTGTAGCCGGTTACGGTGAAAATTTTTCCAATACCAGGGATGCAGGAATTTTTACAGAAAATAATTTTTCATACGAAGACACATATTTTCTAACACTCAAACTTCGTCGTGACTATGCTAGTTCAATTGGTGTTGAAGCCCCTTCTGTTATGTATCCAGGCGCCAGTTTTGCAGTACGACTTGATCGCCTTGGAATAGTTCCATCAAACATTTTTAATTTATTGAAATTCAGAGTAGCCTATGGTGAAAGCGGTCTATTACCTCTTTCAACTGATGCGATTCCATTACTATGGACCGCTACTTCAGGCGCTTATGGCGGAGGAGCAACACTTATAAGTATTGGTAATGCTGCCATAGAACCTGAAAGAATTAAAGAAACTGAGTTTGGTATTGACGCAGAGTTATTTAATATATTTTCTCTTGAATTAACTTATTATCTGCAAACTGCTAAAAAATCTATTGTCGGATTTAATAATCCACCCTCTACAGGTTTAACTGCATCATCAGTACCTTATAATATTGGAGAGATCAAAGGCTCTGGTTTTGAGTCTTTATTACAAGCTCATTTATTTGACAGCCAGGATTTTGGGTTAGACTTAGGATTTATATGGAATTACCAGACTAATGAAGTTGTTGACCTTGGCGGTGCACAACCCATTTTTGATGGCTTTAGTAATAATGTAATAAAAGAAGGTTTAGCAAAACACGAATTTTATAGAGAAGTAGTAAATGGAGCTAAGTTTGATGCAAGTGGAAAATATATTGGCGTAGATGTTCAATCTACAAGATCAGATTTAGGAAATCCTATTCCATCACATACAGGATCATTTACGATTAATTTCAAATTCCTAAAGAACTTTAATCTCTACGCTTTGGCAGATTGGGCTTTAGACAGAAAAATGTTTAATGACACAGAACTTTTTGCATCAAGATTTGGCAACTATGTCCCAAGAATTAATTTGGGAGCTCAGATAGGTATTGGAACTGTTCCAGGCATTACTCCATATGCAATTGGAACACCAGAATATATTGCTGCTGCTAATGCTTATGCAAAAACAGATGGAAATTATAACTCCAATTTTATAGTTGATGCTCAATATTTTAAACTAAGAGAAATCAGTATTAGTTATAGCTTTAAAGATTTCTTACCTGAACTTGGTCAATCCTATATAAAAGATTTAGTGCTCGGAATCTCGGGGAGAAATTTATGGACATCAACACCTTACTCAGGCGCTGATGTTGAATTAAACCATAATGGTGGACGAAGCTTAACAAGAGGAAGTGATTTCTTAACATTAATGAATCCAAGAACTTATAATTTTTGGATGAGAGTAGCATTCTAAATAGAGGAGATAAAAAAAATGAAAAAAATAAATCTTTATGTGCTTATTATTTTAGTCTCTGTTTGGGTGAGCTCTTGCAAAGACTATGTTACAAATATTGATCCGTTAATAGACCGGATTGAAGATGGTATGTTAAATGATGCCAGTCAAATTCCGTTCGTCATTGCCGGAGTTCAGACACGTTTTGCCAACGCATCCACTCAATTGAATAATCAAGCCGATGGTCTCTCGGATGAATTTATATTTGACCAAAATGTACCTAACGCAACCTTCCCAACATTTAGAGAAATCAATGATGGCCAGATTCTTGTTGATAACAATTCTGTTAGAGGTGTGTATACAGCGTTGGGACAGTACAGGTATTATGCAGATAATCTTATTGTCCGTGCAAATAAAATAACGATTACTGATGCTGCTCTTAAAAACAGCGCTTTATATACCGGTTCATTTTATGGCGCATATGCCCGCTATCAATATGCTACCTATTTCGGAAAAGCTACCGAAGGTGGTTCACCAATTGACGGTAGTGCCTTTATAAATGCAGCAGCGTTATATGATCAGGCAATAACATTGTTCAAGCAAGCATTAACATATACAACCGATGCAAAAACTATAAGAATTGTTAATTCCTGTATTGCACGCATTTATTTGTATAGAGGAGATTACGCAAATGCAGCAACATATGCTAAGCTAGGAATGATTAGCGGTGATAAAGCATTTCAGGCTTTACATAATATAAATCAAGGCAGCGATTACTGGGGTAACTCCGGTGCCGGAAGAACACAATTTGTTTGCGACCCTAGATTCAAAGCTTATGTTGATGCTGATCCAAAAGAAGCAAACAGAATAAAACTTGCGTCAAAATTAGGCAGTGATGGAAAGAAGACCTATTACTACCAGGTAAAATATCTTCAGGATTCACCCGAAGATGCAATGACTTGGCAGGAAAATAACTTAATGCTCGCTGAACTTGTATTAAGAGGCCAGACAACGGGTAATGCTCTGGCACTCGTGAATGAAGTTAGGGCTTCGCACAGTCTTGATCCCCTTCTCATTGTAAATCTGGATGTGATTTATGCTGAGCGCGACAAGGAACTTTTCTGTTCCGGTTCAAGACTTCCTGATCAACGTAGGTTTAATAAATGGCATTTAGGTACTGGTACATGGCAATATTTTCCAATAACCAGCGATGAAATAAATAGTAACAAGAATCTGTAATAGGTTTTTTTGTTATAAGTTGTTGGCAGTAAAATTATTTTCTCATTAAAAAGGCTGCAAAAAATTGCAGCCTTTTTATTTTTAAATTTATAATGGTTCAAA
>VEPI01000045.1 GCA_012026935.1 Melioribacter sp.
GTCGGTTCATCATCATCAACACAAAGAACATTTGAATTTTTTCTGAGTTTATAACTAGTTAAAACTTCAACAAGGTAATTGTAATTAATAGGCTTAATAAAATATTCAACAGCGCCCATCATAAATGCTTTTTGTTGTTCCGGTTCAATTGAACAAACAATAACCGGTGTATTTTTTGTCTGAGGATTATCATGAAGCTTCTTTAATAATTCGAGACCGTTTATATTCGGAAGTTCTATATCTAAAATGATTGCCAGTAATGCTTCTTTGTTAATAACACCAAATGCCTGTTCTTCAGTACTTACAATTGTTGGATTATAGCCCCATTTAGTAAGATAATTTGTCAGAAGCTTCGATGTGGCATAATCATCCTCAATAACAAGAACTTTATTCACCGAAGTTGGTTTGGGTAATTGTGAGATACCGTTTACTATATCAGCCATTACTTCTCCATTAATAGTGAATATGAATGTAGTACCTTTTCCAGCCCCACTTGTTGTTGAAATTTCTCCGCCCAAATATTGTACATATTTTTTTACTAATGTTAAACTGAGTCCCGTTAAAGGCGAATTTTTAAATTCTTCCATTTGAAAAAGAGTAAACGGATCGAATAATTTATCAATAATCTTACTCTCAATTACAGTCCCGGTGTAGGAGATAACAAATTTTACTAAATTATTTTGTAAGACAGCAGCATTAACTGAAATTTCACCTTTTGTTGTTAGATTTGTTGAGACAAAAAGTAAACTGCTTAATATGTAACGAAGCTTTTGATCATCTAATATCACAGACTTATTTAATGCTTTATCTACGCTGACTGAAAAAGTAATTTTACGATTACCAAGATTTCTCTTAAATAATTCTACAATCTCATTAATCATAGGAACAAGATCTACACTTTTTTGATTTCTTGAAACTGAGTTAGACTCAATTTTAGAAATTTCATTTAGATCATTAATATTCAAAAGTATATTCTGCGCATTCTTTTTAAGCGAAGTAACATTTTCATGTTGTAACGAGGAAGTCAAGGTTATTAAATTATTTGAACTGTTCTTCAATTCATTAGTAGTTTCCGTAACAATTCTAGCAAGAGATGCGGTAGAATGCTTTGAGCCGCCGCGTTTTTCTAACCATATTAATATTAATGATGAAATAAGCTGGATGGCTTTTTCTAAGTTGTCTTTATCGTTTTGTTTTATTGCAGTTTTCTTCGCTATTTTGATCATCATCCTATCTAAATCCGAGATGTTGATCAAATAGCAACCTTCATTACCAGGATTATCTGAGATTTGGATTGAACAATTGCTATCAAGAATTAAATTATTGCTTTGAACTCCGGAGAAATGTTTACAGTTTGGGCAGAAGAACGAATTTCCTTTGAGCTGACTTTTCTTTACGCCGGCCGATTTACCTAACGGGTGAAAAGAATTATTTTCATCAATAGAAAAAAGCGCGGCACCGGTTAAATCAAAATCATTGGAAAGGAAATTACATATCTCATCGGGTAAAAATTCATCACCACGGCGGGCATATTCAGAAAGTTCATTTAACTTTATTAATAGATCTAATTTGGCTCCTGTCAAAATAATCTCACTCTAAAAAATTATCAAAATTATTCACAGATTCTAAACTGAAAATAACCATTTTATTGAAGACTTGAAAATGCAATGCGGAATTAACTCCAATCTCTGCCAAGTTCAATTACCTCAAAGGTTATCTAGAAAGTAGTCAGTTATTTTGTAGTAAAGTTGAAGCGCATCTTTTCCACCAACTCCATGTCCTGAACCAATATATGGGTAATAATCTAACGGTTTATTTAGCTCGGAACATTTCTTTGCAAATAAAAGTGTGTTTTGCCAAACAACAGTTGGGTCGCTTGTCCCATGAACTAACAAGAGTTTTCCTTTCAGGTTGTCAACATAATTAAGCAAACTTGCTTCTTTGTAACCATCAGGATTTGTTTGAGGAGTATCCATATACCTTTCTCCGTACATTACTTCATAAAATTTCCAGTCAATAACAGCACCACCGCAAGCTCCAACTTTGAAAGCGCCGTTTGTTCTTAACATTAATGATGTTGTCATAAATCCGCCGTAGCTCCAGCCGTAAACTCCGAAGCGATTTCCGTCAACGTAGGGGAGTGATTTTAAATAATTAACGCCTACCATTTGATCTTTAACTTCATTCGTTCCTAAATGACGAAAAATTGCTTGTTCAAAATCTAAGCCTCTGTTGGCTGAACCCCTATTATCCAAAGTGAAAACAATGAAACCTTTCTGTGACATCAGATAAAACCATAGAAAATATCTTCCGGCACCAAAAGAGTTTGTCACTTCTTGATCATGTGGTCCGCCATATACATAAACAATAACAGGATATTTTTTAGTCTGATCAAAATTTGGCGGTGTAATCATCCTGCAATACAATTCAGTTCCTTCATCATTTTTTATACTGAATATTTTTGTGTTTCCTATTTTATAATCTTTATACGGATTATCTGTTGTAAGTAGATTTCTAACTAATTCACCTTTTTTGTTCAGAAGGTTAATTAAACGAGGTGTTGTTACATTGGAATAGGTGTCAATAAAATATTCTGAATTTGAACTTGGGTTTACATTATGAGTACCGCTGTCTTTAGTTAGATGATCCATTTTTCCACTTTCAAGATTTACGCGGTAAAAATGTTTTTCCAACGGACTTTCTTTTGTTGCTGTTATAAAAATATTTTTGCCGGATTTATCAAATCCGTTAAATGATAATACAACCCAGTTACCATCAGTAACTTGTTTAATTAAATTTCCTTCAACATCATAAAGATAAATATGATTATACCCATCTCTTTGTGATTCCCAAATAAATTTATCATTAGAATTCGGTAAGAATACTATTGGATTTAACGGCTCAACATATTCGTTGTCTTTTTCCTCGAACAAAATTTTAATTACGTCGCCTGTTGCAATATTATATTTCTTCATTTGCATGAGATTCTGGTCTCTATTTAGATGGGCTATAAAAAGTGACCTTTCATCAGGAGACCATGCAAGATTAGTTAAATATTGATCAAGCGGTTCACCGGATTTTAGCCAAGTTGTTTTTCCGGTTTTGATCTCGTAAATACCAACTGTAACATGATGACTTGTTTGTCCGGCCATTGGATATTTAATATACTTTAAGCGAGCTGGTGTATAAGTAAGATCAACCAACGGGTAATCAGTCACCATAGTTTGGTCCATACGATAGAATGCTATGAAATTATTATTCGACGACCAAAAAATTCCGCCGTTAATTCCGAATTCATTCCGGTGTACTGATTGTCCGTTAACTATGTTAGTATCTTTATCGGCAGTTATTTGAATGACGTGATTATCACTAGTATTAAGGAATAGATTATTTTCTTTTGTATAAGCAATTAATTTTTTATTTGGTGAAAGTGTTTGATTATCGGCTCCGTCCGGAATTGAATTTACTTTTGTAAGTTTCTTAAATCTTATGTTGAAGGAATAATAATTTAATCCGCTCCAGAAATAAAATTCATCTGCCGATACCCAACTAATAGGGGGCATTGAAGAAAGCGGTTTCTCGTTTTGTTTTGTGAAATAAAAATTTAATTCAGTCAACTTAAGCAGAGTATCTATTTTAGTACTTTTTGGTGATGAAACTAATAAAATAGATTTTTCTCCCATTCCTTCTGTCCATGCAAAATTATCTGTATTTGGAATCCAATTAAGTTGTCTCATACCGGATAATGCCGATCTGTTAAATGAACCTTGCACAACATCTTCTACTGTAAAAAGTTTTTCTTGGGAAATTATTTGAGTTGAAATTACAAACAATAAAAGAACGAACATTTTTAAGGGTCTCATGTAAATTCTCCAATATCAGTATTTATTATGATTATATGTTTAAAATAAAAAAGGGGTTTGAAAACCCCTTCGAAAAGTTATTTCTTATTGTTATTCAGACTGGCTCTATGAACCAATATATTGTCAATCAATTTATATTCTTTTGCTTCTTCAGCATTTAGAAAATAATCACGGTCACAATCTTTAGTAATCTGATCAAAAGTCTTTCCTGTGTGTTCAACAAGAATTTTATAAAGTGTTTCTCTGGTCTTTATCATTTCCTTCGCATGGATTTCTATATCTGTAGTTTGCCCTTGCAATCCGCCAACCCAAGGTTGATGAATCATAATTTTAGAATTTGGTAGGGAAGAACGTTTTCCTGCTTCACCACCTGCAAGCAGAACAGCGCCCATACTTGCAGCTAATCCAACACATATAGTTGAAACTTTTGAGCGGACATATTTCATTGTATCATAAATTGCAAGTCCGGCCGATACACTTCCGCCCGGAGAATTTATATAAAGATAAATGTCTTTATCAGGATCTTCAGCTTCAAGAAAAAGTAATTGTGCAATTGTTAAGCTTGCAATATGATCATCAATTGCAGTTCCGAGGAATATGATTCGTTCTCTTAACAAACGAGAAAAAATATCCATCCCTCTTTCTCCGCGGCCAGTTTGTTCAATTACATAGGGAACAAGCTGATTATAAATTTCAAATTTTTGATTCAACTGATCTTGTGTAAGAATATTATGCTTCATTTGATTTTTCCTTTTTCTCTTTAATTTTTTCTTCAGCATCAACTTCTTTGATCTTAGTTTGTTCTTTCAAAAACTTAATTACTTTTTCTTCGAGTAACATTTCAGAGCGGTTTGTGTCTTTATAATATTTTACAAGTTTTGCTACAGAAATACCAATAGTTTCGGCTTCCTTCTTAGCTAATTCTTCTAGTTCTGAATCTTCGACTTTGATATTTTCAGCTTCGGCAAGATTTTCCAAAATGATTTGCCATTTAGCATTCCAATCGGCTCTAGGTTTATAGTACTCAGCAACAGCATGTTCATCGAAGTTTGGCATTTTGTGGCGTTTAGAATTTTCTCTTTCCAACTCAACCATTCTTTTATGAACAGAACTTACATAGCCGGGAGGGGGCGTGAAGTCGTTATTCTTTACAATTTCACCAAGCAAATTGTTTGTAAAAATTTCTTCGGATTGTTTGATATAGTAATCCTCAATATTTTTTTTAAGGAATGAATTAAGCTCTTCCGGAGTAGCAGCTTTATCACCCGAGATTTTTTTTATAATTGCTTCTGTGAGTTCAGGTTTAACTTGTTTCTCTATCTTAACAACATCGGCTACGTAACTGAACTCCTCTCTATGTAGTTCCTCACCGTGGTAATGTTCATCGGTAAAAATAAAATTGAATGATTCACCGACTTTTTTACCTTGTGCATTTTCTTTTATCTGGGGATTAACCTTTTCATCAGTTAAGTCAATAACCATATTTTCACTTCGGTGCCCAATCATAGGTACACCCTGGGCATCATTCCTCTGCAGGTTAACTGTTATTCTAAAATTTGTGCTTTCTATTTTATCGGCAGTTTCAAATTTAAAATAAGGTTTTAATAAGAAATCAATTTCCCGTTCAACCTCACCATTTTTTATTTTAAAGATTGGTTTATCAATTTCTAAATCTTTATAATTTTTAAGATTGAGTTTTGGTTTTATTTCATACTTAACCTTAAAGAATAATTTAGTTCCGGGGACAAAATCAAGGTCCATCATTTGTGGTGTACTAATAGGTTTTAAATTTTGTTGATCAACAGCATCCCAAAATTTTTTATTTGCAATTTTCTCACTTGCTTTATATTCAATAGCTTCACCATAAAGTTTTTTAATCATCCCCATTGGCGCTTTTCCTTTTCGAAAACCGTCTATGGTAATTGTCTTTCTTTCTTCATCGTAAGCATCATTAATCTCCGGAAGGATTTCATCGTAATTCAGATTTACTTCAACTTCTTGCTGAGAATCTGATAGTTGGTTTACTTTAATGTCCAAAAATACCTCGTTGATGTAGTGTTTTAATAAGTAATTAGTGCGAGACGGGGGACTCGAACCCCCACATCTCTCGATACTAGATCCTAAGTCTAGCGCGTCTGCCAATTCCGCCAGTCTCGCATTGGGCTCGCAAAATTAGTTAAATGATAAGAAAAAACAAAGAAAGCGATTTTGATACTTATTTCAATTTGTAATAACAAAAGAAAAATGAGAATTTGTTATATTGAATACAAAAATTGCAGCGATAAGGTATGGAAAATCTAATTGGTAAAATGATCGAGAATTATCGAATTGTCTCTGTTTTGGGAAAGGGAGGAATGGGGATTGTTTATAAAGCTTTTGATACAAAGCTTGATAGATACGTTGCCATTAAGATGCTAAACTCTCAAGTTTTGGATAAAGAAAGATTTATTGAAAGATTTAAGCGCGAAGCTAAGAATCATGCAAAACTTTCTCATCCCAATATTGTAACGGTTCACGGTTTTATTGAATATTCCAATCTGCTTGGTATTGTGATGGAATATGTGGAAGGTGAAAGTCTTGAAAAAGTTATTGAACGTCAGGGCAGATTTAATTTATATGATGTGATCTATATAATCAAACAATTACTGCTCGGTATTGGTTATGCACATTCCAAAGGATTTATTCATAGAGATATTAAACCGTCAAATATCATTTTAAATAAAGAAGGTATAACTAAAATAATGGATTTCGGTATTTCGAAATCACTTGTTGAAAATGATATGACTAAGACAGGTTCAAAAATTGGGACTGTCTATTATATGAGTCCTGAACAAGTACGTGGTGAAGAAGTAACAAATAGAAGTGATATTTACTCGATTGGATGTACGACGTATGAAATGATTGTTGGTCAACCTCCATTTGATTATCAAAGTGAATATGAAGTTATGGATAGTCATCTTAAGAAATCAGCACCAAGAGTTTCTGAAAAGATGACTGGAATTCCAGAGCAAGTTGATAAGATTCTGCTCAAAGCAATGGAAAAAATTCCAATGAATAGATACAGTTCTTGTGAAGAAATGTTTAATGAAGTTCAAGAATTAGATAAACATGTTGCTAAATTGTATACAAGCTATTTCAACAGATCGAAACCACGCTCCAAAAGATATAAGATATTTGCAGCATCAGCATTTGTAGGATTTACACTTCTGATGATTGCGCTTTCTTATTTTGTTTATAATCAAGTGAATGCTCTAATAACATCTAATCAGTTAGATAAATTTAAGAAATATAGTATCCAGCAACTTTTTTCATCAGAGGGTAAACAATTTAAATTCAGTGAAATTACCAAAATTGAAAACGGTGTTCAGAATAATTTGAATTCTCTTTTTTTCGCAAGTGAGAAATTTGCAGCAGCAGTTGGTGATTCTGGAACTATTATTACTTCATCTGATAATGGAAAAACATGGATTAGTAAAAACCTTAAACGTGCAATTCCATTAAGTGATATTTATCTATTCCCCAATGGAAGATCCTTAATTGTTGGAGATTCATCTTCCCTGCTTTTGGGAATTAGTAACCTTGATTCTCTTCAATCTATACCACTTGAAAAAGGTTATAAATATTTTAAGGTTAAATTCCTTGATAATAATATTGGCTTTATTACTGGTAATAAAGGACTAATTTTAAAATCTACAAATGGCGGGATAAATTGGAATAAAGTAACGACAAACGTAAATGAAATTATATTTGATTTTTCCTTTTTTGATTCAAAAAGAGGATTTGCTGTGGGTTGGGATGGAATTATACTTTCAACTTCAGATGGTGGTAATTCATGGAATAAAGTTGAAACTTCTTTAACTGATAATTATTTGAAATCTATTGATCTTAGAGAAAATGGATATGGATTGATCGTGGGTGGAAACGGAACGATACTCTGGTCAACTAACTATGGCAATTCATGGGAAAGAATCGAAACTAAATTGACTACAGGATTTCAGAAAGTAAGATATATTTCGGAAGATCATGCTATAATTATTGGCAACTTAGGTACCATTTTAATTTCTAAGGATAAGGGAGAAAATTGGAACCTTATCGAATCTCAAATATCATCTAATATGAATTGCCTATCGATTAGTCCAATGGGGCAAATATTTATTGCTGGTGTAAAAGGAATGATGTTCAAAATTCAATAGGATATTTTTTGGATAAATTTGTAATAAATGGTGGAAAAAAGCTTAGCGGTACTGTCGAGGTAAGCGGCGCAAAAAATTCGGCTTTAGCTCTAATGCCTGCAACGCTTCTTAATTCTGGCATTAACGTAATTACAAATACACCTGAGGTAAGTGACATTTATACGATGATTAAGTTGCTTAATCATCTTGGTGTAAAAACACAATTTAATAATTATATTCTAACTTTAGATACAAGCCAAATTATAAATCAAACTGCACCTTATGAGCATGTAAAAAAAATGAGAGCTTCTGTTTATGTGTTAGGGCCTTTACTAGCTCGTTATGGATATGCAAAGGTATCAATGCCGGGTGGTTGCGCTTGGGGGCCAAGACCTATTAATCTTCATTTAGAAGCGATGAAAAAATTAGGTGCAACGATCCAGCTTGAAGAAGGATATATAATTGCTAAATCCAATAGATTGCACGGAGCTAAAATTCATTTTGATATCTCATCTGTTGGCGCTACCGGCAATACACTAATGGCCGCTTCTCTTGCAAAAGGCACAACCTTAATAACAAATGCTTCTATTGAACCAGAAATAACTTTATTAGCAGAGTATTTACAATTGATGGGAGCAAAAATATCAGGTATAGGTACTACCGCAATAGAGATAGAAGGATCAGAGAAATTAAACCCATCAACTGTTGAAAATATTTCAGACAGAATTGAGGCTGGAACACTGATGACTGCTGCAGCAATAACTCACAGTGGAATAAATCTGAAATATAAAAATTTTGAGACTAGCCAATCAGTATTATCTAAATTAGAAGAAAGTGGGGTTAATTTATTAATTAATAATAATTTAATCCAAATAGATGCTGAAAATTTTAATCCTAAGAGTGTTGATGTGACTACATCAGTCTATCCGGGTTTCCCAACTGACATGCAAGCTCAGTGGACTTCATATATGTCACTTGCAAATGGTACTTCTACCATTATAGATAGTATATATCACGATAGGTTTAACCATGTCCCTGAATTAAATAGATTGGGAGCAAATATTGAGGTTATTAATAATAGTGCAGTTGTTAAAGGGGTAAGGTCGTTAAAAGGCGCTAAAGTTATGTCAACTGATTTAAGGGCTAGCGCTTCATTAGTCATTGCAGGTTTGGCTGCATCTGGTACGACAGAGGTTCTTCGAGTATATCACCTTGATAGAGGATACCAAAGAATCGAAGAAAAGCTTAAATCATTAGGGGCGGAAATAGAACGTGTTTCAACGCCGGAATTTTAATTTGCATAATGCAAAAGAAGTATTTCTATCAAATTTCTCCAAAGTTTTAATTTTATTCCTAATTATTATAAATCTTTTTTTAACAATTTTACCACTAACAAATGTCTTAGGTTATGAATTTTCAGTAGCAAATGGAATTCTTTTATTTATTCTTGGCGGAATACAAATAATTAATGTTCAAAGAAAAAATTTAATAATTGGTGTTACAGAAGTATTACTGAAGAATAAATGGTTTATTATCATCTCTATAACTGTCCCTTTTTTAATTGGCTTTTTGTCAAGTATTTTAAATTCTAATTGCCCAATCAAAGGTGGTATTCTTTTCTATTTATTAATTTCAATACCCTCCTTTTCTTTTGGAGGTGTGTTAGGAAATTTTTGTACAAGATTATCAAGGAAATATTCTTATTATTTCTTCATAATAATTTTTATCGGATTAATAATCCCTCCGTTAGTAGAGTTTTTCTTTAATCCGCAAATCTATTTTTATAATCCAATATTTGGCTATTTCCCTGGTACTATTTACGATGAAGATTTGTCAGTTGATCGTATTTTATTAGCTTACAGAATTTTTAATTTAAGCGGTTTCGTCTTAGTCTATTATTTTTCAAATATAATTATTAATAAAAGCCGCCTTCATAAAATTCTAATTGTATTTATTTTACTATTTGTAACCTCCTCCTTTTCGGTATTGAAACCAAAATTATTATTTGCAACTGATAAGAATCGTATTGAGAAAGAGCTTTCTTCAAAAATAAATACGAATAATTTCTTGATTCATCTACCGGATTCACTTCGTGCAAAGAAAGACGAACGTTATAATGCATTTCTTCATGAATACTACTTAGATCGGATTAAGACTCAACTTAATCTGTCGTTTAATTATAAAATTGATTCATATTTGTTCGCTGGTAAAGAAAGTAAAAGAGAATTATTGGGTTCAGGCAATGCTGATATTGCGAAACCATGGTTGAACCAAATCTTTTTGAATTACTATAATTATGGAGGAACTCTCAAACATGAACTGGTGCATATTTTAGCTGGTGAATTTGGTAAAACACCATTCAAAGTTGCGGCTGGTTTTAATCCTGCAATGATTGAAGGTGTTGCTGTGTCAATTGAGAATGATTACGATGGATACCCGATTTATTACATGGCCAAGCTTGCGTTTGCCGCTGGTTATAAATACCCCATCGAAAAATTATTTAACGGTTTTAATTTCTTCTCTCAGACATCATCCATCTCGTATATTTATGCCGGATCTTTTCTGAAATATCTAGAAGATAAATTCGGTACATCCAAAATTAAATATTTATATGGAGCTAATGATTTTCAAAAAGTATATGGTAAAAATCTAAATGAATTAGTAAAAACTTACGAATTATTTCTAAAAAATTATCCAATTGAATTCAATAAGAACAAAGCTCAGCTTTATTTTGGCAGTGTGAGTATTTTTAAGAAATATTGCCCACGAATGGCTGCTTCCGATGTAAAAAAAGCATGGCTTCTATTTAATAATAGAAAATATTCGGAAGCTTTAAATTTATTCAAAGATGTTTACAGTTATTCAAGTTCTTATCAGTCATTACTTGGGATTGTTTCTACCTATTCGGAAGAAAAAAAATACGAGGCTGCCGCAGAGTTTTTAAGCAATCAAATAGTTAATTTTAGAACAAGTCAATTCTATTTTAATTTGGAATTGATCTTAGGGGACTTGCTGATTAAAATGGATCAATATGCCAAGGCAATTTCTGAATATGATTCGCTTCTTGTACAAAATCCCCACATCAATTTTACAAATGAAGTGTTAATTAGAAAATCTATTTTAAAAGAAAGCGTTGATTCCTTAAAAAAATATTTTAATTATAATAAGAAACAAAAATTTCAAAAAATATTATCTCTTAATTCGAAAGGAATAAAATATTTTTCAATTCCATCTCTGTTAAGTCTTTCTTCCGATGAAGGTTCTGTTCTAGACAGCTTAATTACTCAACTAAGGAAGAGCATTAGAGTTCAGGATTTTTCATCAAGTTATGCGGCCCTGGAAATTTCGAAGTATGCTTTAAGAAATTTAGATTATGAAACAGCTCAGTTTTTTGCAGTAAGATCTTTAGATTATCAGAAAGATGATAATAGTAATTTCCAATTTGTGGAAAATTTAAGAATGGTTAATTGGTTTAAGAATAACCACGAGAGAATAAAAGTAACTTATTCAAAGTGATGCAATGGATTTCATAAAAGTATTAAATAAATATAATTATCTAAAAACTGCTTCTTTGCTCGCTGATAAAAGAAATGAAGAACTTTATCTTGTTGGTGGATTTGTTCGCGACATTATTTTAAAACGGGACAAAGATGAAATGGATTTTCTTGTTGTCGGTGATGGAATTAATTTTGCCGAGCAATTAGCAAATGATTTGGGAATAAAAGAAATCTCTGTCTATAAAAATTTCGGGACAGCGCATTTCAACTATAAAGGAATGGCCCTTGAATTTGTAGGTGCCCGCACAGAATCATATAAACGCAGCAGCCGTAATCCTAAAGTAGAAAAAGGTACGCTCGATGATGATATTAATCGGCGCGATTTTACGATCAATAGTTTGGCTGTTTCTCTAAATAAAAAAACATTTGGCACACTGATAGACAAATTTGACGGATTAAAAGACATTGAAAGAAAATTAATAAAAACACCTCTTGAAGCTGAAAAAACTTTTGATGATGATCCGCTTCGTATAATGCGGGCATTTCGGTTTGCTGCTCAACTCAATTTTTGCGTTGATGAATCTGTCTTAAAAGCTGCAAGCCTTATGGCAGAGAGACTTAAAATTGTTTCTGTAGAAAGAATAACCGATGAATTAATGAAAATACTTGCAACAGATAAGCCTTCAGTCGGATTAAAATTATTATTTGAATGCGGAGTATTAAAAGTAATCTTTCCGGAACTGCATAATCTTGCCGGGGTAGAGCAGAGAAATGATTTCCATCATAAAGACGTCTTCTACCACACTTGTATAGTAGTTGATAATGTTGCGTCGGTTAGTGATAACTTATGGCTGAGGTTTGCTGCTTTAGTGCACGACATTGCAAAACCTCCGACTAAAAAATTTGTTGATGGTATAGGATGGACTTATCACGGACATGAAGAGCTTGGTGCAAGAATGATGAAATCCATTTTTCAACGGATGAAACTTCCACTTACCAAATTAGATTACATTGAAAAATTAATTCGTTTACATTTGCGGCCTATTGCATTGGTTGATGAAGAAGTGACTGACTCGGCAATCAGAAGAATGATTGTGGCAGCTGATGATGACCTGGACGATTTAATTACACTTTGTCGAGCTGATATAACCAGTAAAAATCCAAATAAAGTATCTAAGTATCTTGAGAATTATGAAATTGTAATGCAAAAAGTAAAAGATGTTCGCGAAAGAGACAAATTGCGAGCCTTTCAGTCTCCGGTTAGAGGAGAAGAGATTATGAAAATTTGTAACATTCCACCATCAAAACTTGTTGGGGATATGAAAACTGCAATCGAAGAAGCAATTCTTGATGGCAAAATTGGAAATAATTATGAAGAGGCTTTTGCTTACTTTTTGTCAATAAAAGATGAATATCTCAAAAATAAAAAGTAAACATCTTCTTATCTTTATAATGTAACTTTTACAGTACTTATCTCGTCATAATACTTAAGTAAGTAAATCTTAATTGTTCTCAAAAGGAGAGACTAATGAAAAGATATTTTATTTTGTTTATAGTTTTGTTGATGGCATTGCCGTTATATGCTCAGAAAAAACTAACCTTAGATGAAGCAATTTCAATTGCTCTTCAAAAAAATACTATGCTCATAAAATCTAAGAACAATCTTTTATCAAGTGAATCACAGTTGAAAAATGCTTATGGTGAATTATTACCAAGTCTTGGAGCCTCTGCTGGATGGAATTGGCAAAGAACGGAAGATAAAGGCGGAGTTCAGAGAGATTTTTTTGGCAATACAACTGATATTCCGGCATCAACTGCTGAAAATAGAAGTTACAGTGTTGGTGTTGGAGGCAATGTTATGCTTTTCAACGGCCTGGCTAATTATGCTACTATCTCCGAAAGAAAAGATAATTTGAAAGCAAGCGAGTATAATATTGCTAAACTAAAACAGAACATTGTTTTTACTACAACAGACTATTTTTACGTTGTGCTAAATGCTGAAGAACTTATGAATGTTAGAGAAGAAAATGTTAAGTATTTCCAAAAATTATATGAGACAGTTCAAGAAAGAAATCGTTTAGGATCAGTTACTCTTGCCGATGTTTATTCGGCTCAAGTTCAATTAGGAAGTGCAGAACTCTTACTGATTCAAACTCAAAACATTTACGAGTCTTCTAAAGCTGCATTATTAAATTATCTTTCACTAAATGTTCTTGAGGATTATTCTCTTGTGGATCCATTTGCTGCTAAAAAAACTTTGGATACCGATTCATACATGAAAGATTTTAACGATATACAAGCTATGGTAAACGCAGCTTTGGATAACCGTTTTGATTATAAAAGTTCGCAGTTAAATCTTAGTGCAGCAGAAAGCGGAGTTACAATTGCAAAGAGCGGATTGTTTCCTTCATTGAGTGGAAATTATTCTTACGGTACTAGTGCTGTTACAACCGGAGATTTATTTAACAGAAAGGTACTGAATGTTAGCTTATCATTAAACATTCCTATTTTTTCAAATTTTAGTTCTGAATCACAAATACAGTTTGCAAAAGTTGGCGCTTTGAATGCACAAGAAGATCTTCTCGCATTAGAGAGACAAATAAAAATAGAAATCAAACAGACTTACTTAGATTTAGTTGCCGCTAAAAAAAGTTTGGATGTTGCGGTTAAAAGTGTTTCGGCTGCCGAAGAAACAAGAAAAATTAATCAAGAAAGATATAACCTTGGTTCTGCAACTTTACTTGATGTTCTGCAGGCAAGCAGAGATTACCAAGATGCACTTCGAAATAAAATTAATGCTGGATATGATTTTTACCGCCAGCGCGATAAGCTAAATAATGCTATCGGTAGATTAGATTTTTCAAAATATGAATAAATTTATATTAAGGAGTTAATTACAATGGCTAATGGGAAAAAATCAAAAAAGAAACTTTTTATTTTTGGAGGATTGGGACTTTTGCTTCTTGTTGTTCTTCTGCTTGTTGTTTTTAGCGGCAACAAAGAAGAAATTGTATCTGTCCAAACAGAAAAAGTTGAGAAAAGAAATGTAACTCAAGTTGTTTCTGCTACAGGTAAAATAAATCCCGTTTATCAAGTTAAGATAAGTGCCGAAGCAACCGGAGAAATTGTGGATCTGCCTGTAAGGGAAGGAGATATTGTTAGAAGAGGACAGCTGCTTATTAGAATTAAACCCGATAATTATGAAGCTCAAAAAAATAGTGCTGAAGCAAGATTAGCACAATCTAAATCTTCATTATCATCTACAAAAGCACAGCTTGATAAAGTTGAATCAGACTATAAACGCGTTCAAGAATTAGCTCAGAAAAAATTAGCAAGTGATGCAGAACTTGAAAACGCGAAATCAACATATCTTCAAACTCTCGGAAGTTATGAAGCAATGAAATCTGGTGTAACTCAAGCAGAAGCTTCTTTAAAAGATGCTGTCACAAATCTTAATAAAACAATTGTTTATTCACCCATTAATGGAACGATAAGCAAACGCAATATAGATTTAAGCGAAAGAGTTTTAGGAAGCGGTTTCAGCCCGGGTACAGAAATGCTCACGGTAGCTGATCTAAGTAAAATGGAAGCAACTGTTAACGTAGATGAAAATGATGTTGTATTAATTTCCGTTGGTGATACGGCAAAAGTTCATGTTGATGCATTTTCAGATAAAACATTTAAAGGTGTTGTAACTCAAATTGGAAACAGCGCTGTTACAAAAGGTCTTGGTACACAGGATGAAGTTGTAAACTTTGAAGTGAAGGTTCTTATTATAAATGCTGAAAATAGTATTAGACCGGGTATGTCTTGCGATGCCGATATTGAAACCGAAAAGAAACAAAATGTTTTAACTGTTCCTATTCAAAGTGTAACGGCAAGATTAGATAAACAAAATATGAGCGCTCCACAGGGAGAGCAGCCTGAAAATGAAGCAAAAGCAAAAAAAGAAAGAAGTAATAAACCGAAAGAAGTTGTATTTGTAATTAAAGATAATAAAGCAAACATGGTTGAAGTTAAAACCGGAATTAGTGATGATACTTACATTGAGATTCTAAGCGGATTGAAAGGAGATGAAGATGTTGTCAGCGGTCCTTACCGTGCTATTTCTAAAGAATTAGATGAAGGTTCGAAAGTCTCTATGCAGTCTAAACGTAAGGGAACTGAGAAAAAGTAATTCAACTAAAGAACGGAACAAAAATGAATATTATTAATATTGAACACATAGCAAAAATATATCAGGTGGGTAGTGAAGAAGTTCATGCGCTTAGAGATGTTTCGCTGAAGATAGATAAAAATGAATACGTAGCAATTATGGGTCCGTCAGGTTCCGGTAAATCTACTCTTATGAATATTCTCGGATGTTTGGATACACCAACTAAAGGATTGTATGATTTTAAGGGAACCAATGTTAGCCAGATGAATGATAATGAATTGGCATCAATAAGAAATAAAGAAATAGGATTCGTATTTCAAACATTCAATCTTTTAGCAAGATCAGACGCACTTCATAATGTTGAGCTTCCGCTGATTTATGCCGGTGTCTCTTCTTCAGATAGAAAAGAAAAAGCCCGTCTAGCATTAGATCATGTTGGATTAACAGACCGCATCCACCATAGACCCAACGAACTTTCGGGCGGACAAAGGCAGCGTGTTGCAATTGCCCGGGCACTTGTAACTTCGCCGGCAATTATTCTGGCAGATGAACCGACAGGTAATCTTGATACAAAAACCGGTGAAGACATTATGGCGCTCTTTAATGAAATTTACGAACAAGGCAATACAATCATTCTTGTTACTCACGAAGAATATATTGCAGAACATGCCGCAAGAATTATTAGAATTAGAGACGGCATGATTGAAAGAGACGAAACAGTAACAAAGAGATATGTCCCAAAGAAGAATGGGGCTTCAAAAGCATAAAGGAATTTAAAATGAACAACTTTTTATTTGAACTGAAAGAAGGATTAGCAATTTCTTTACGCGCAATCCGGGCAAATAAAGTCCGTGCGGTATTAACTACTCTTGGAATTGTAATAGGAATAGCTTCAGTAGTATTAATGTCAACGGCTATTAAAGGAATTGATAATGCATTTCAGAAAGGAGTTGCTTCTCTCGGTTCAGATAATCTGTACATTGATAAGTGGGAATGGTTTAACAATGATATTCCCTGGTGGGAAATGAGGAATCGCCGGAATCTTACATTGGATGAATATAAAAAGTATAAAGACTTGGCTAAACTGCCAATTGCTTCAGCTCCTACTGTGTGGAGTAATCAAACGGTTAAATACAGAGAGAGAACAGTTGAGTTTATTATTCTCCAAGGTACGAATGATGATTATATCAAAACAACGAATCTGTCTTTTAGCGAAGGAAGATTTTTTAATGAAATAGAAAGCAACGGTGGAAGAGAAGTTGTTGTGCTCGGAAGCGAAGTTGCAAAGAAACTTTTTCCAAGAGGCGGGGCATTAGATCAGTTCGTTAAAATCAAAGGACATAAATTTAAAATTGTGGGTGTTCTTTCTGAACAGGGAAGCTGGGTAATGGGAAATTTTAATCCTGATAACCAGGCATTTCTTCCTATACAAAATGTTTTTAAGTATTTCCAAAGTGAAAATTTAAGAAGTGTTACTTTTAACGTGCGTGCCGAAAACAGCGCTATGGTTGAAGCTGTAAAAGAAGAAGCTGTTGGAATTATGAGGAGAGTCCGCGGATTAAAATATAACGAGATGAATGATTTTTCAATTAATCAACAAGAAGCATTATTGAAAACTATTAACCAGACTGTTGGAGTAATTCAGATTGCCGGATTATTCATTACCGGATTATCGTTATTTGTAGGTGCAATTGGAATTATGAATATCATGTTTGTTTCTGTAAAAGAAAGAACGCGTGAGATAGGAATTAGAAAAGCTATAGGCGCTAAAAGAAGAACGATTCTTGGTCAGTTCATTTCGGAATCTGCAATTATTTGTTTGATCGGTGGAATGATCGGTTTGGTTATTGCAATAATATTAAG
Organism: Melioribacter sp.; assembly: GCA_012026935.1. Lineage (GTDB taxonomy): Bacteria > Bacteroidota > Ignavibacteria > Ignavibacteriales > Melioribacteraceae > Fen-1258. The sequence goes on from VEPI01000045.1 coordinate 17,552, forward strand.
TCTTGTAATTAATCAATTCCTTCCTACATCTGTTCAAGCGGATGCATTTATTCTTGCTATCGTAATTTCAATTATAACTGGAGTACTTTCCGGTTTTGCGCCGGCTTATATGGCTGCAAAATTAGATCCGGTGGAAGCTTTGAGGTATGAGTAATGAAAATTATTGAAGTCATAAAAGTATCGTTCAGTTCTCTTCGTTCAAATAGATTGCGTTCTGCTCTTACAATTCTTGGAATTGTTGTAGGAATATTTTCTATAATTGCTATTAGTACTGTCATAGAAGTTCTGCAAAAAAGTATCGAAACAGGTGTGTCTCAATTAGGACAGAATACTTTTCAAATCCAAAAATTCCCGCCGTTTAATACCGGCGGTCCGGCAGAAAGAGCAAAATACCGCAACAGACCTGATATCACTCTTGATGAATATTACAAACTAAAAGTAAAACTTGTTGAAGCAAAATCTGTTGGCGCTGAACAATGGAACTTCGGTAAGCAGATAAAAATTGGCAACGTAGAAACCAATCCTAATATTCAAGTCTGCGGATGCACAACAGAAGCATTTCCGAATAATAAATGGTTTGTTGATGAAGGGCGTGCGTTTAATGATCGCGATATTCAACGTTACGAAAATTTTATTGTCCTGGGTGCAGATGTTGCCAAAAAATTATTTCCCAACAAAAATGCTTTAGATAATGTCGTTACTTTAGATGGTCTTAAATTAAAAGTAATTGGTGTTCTAGAATCTCAAGGAGCCGCTTTTGGTAATAGTCAGGATAATTTTGCTATAGTTCCCATAACTACTTTTCAGGATTTTTACGGAAGACGCAGCAACAGCATTAACATCACGGTAATGACACATAATAAAGAATCTTATAATGATGTTATAGAGTTTGCAGAAGGCTATTTTAGAGTTATAAGAGGATTGAAAGGTAATGAAGAAAATAATTTTAGTTTCTTTTCGAATGAATCTCTTCTTACACAAATTAATGATATAACCCATGGTGTTAGAATTGGCTCTATTGTTATAGCTGCCATCGCATTGTTAGCCGCCGGTGTTGGCATTATGAATATTATGTTAGTTTCAGTAACTGAAAGAACAAGAGAAATAGGAATCAGAAAAGCAATTGGAGCAAAAAAGTTTAATATATTAAATCAATTTTTAATTGAATCGGTTTCATTAAGTCTAATGGGTGGAATTATTGGAATTATCCTTGGTGTGATTGTAGGTAATTTAGCAGGTTCTCTCTTAAAAGCAGCGGCTGTTATTCCAATTGATTGGGTTCTTATAGGTGTATTTCTATGTGTAATTATTGGCGTTACTTTTGGGACATATCCCGCTTATAAAGCTGCAAATCTCGATCCCATTGAAGCTTTAAGATACGAATAAATATAAATCTATTTTCCTTTCCACTATAACGATAAGTCCGTTTATTAAACGGAGCGCATCTTAAAGTGAAATCAGAAAAACTCTGAGTTAAGATGCAATGAAAATACTTGAAGTAATTAAAGTTGCCTTTGCTTCTCTTCGTTCAAACAAATTACGTTCATCTCTTACTATACTTGGAATTGTTGTAGGTCTTTTTTCTATTATCGCAATTAGCACCATAATTGAAATGCTTCAAAAAAGTATTGAAGAAGGTGTTTCTATGCTGGGGCAAAATACTTTTCAAATTCAAAAATTTCCAATCTTCAACACAGGCGGACCGGAAGCGAGAGCAAGATTTAGAAACCGTCCGGATATTACTTTAGAAGAATACTACAGATTAAAAGAGAAGTTAACAGAAGCTCATTATGTAGGAGCCGAGCAGTGGTCTTTTGGTACGCAAATCAAATGTGGGAATATTGAAACTAATCCTAATATTCAAGTAGCAGGTACAACATTAGAAGCATTTCCAAATAATAAATGGGTTGTTGATGACGGTCGTGCTTTTAATGATAGAGATATTCAGCGTTATGAAAATTTTATTGTTATAGGAAATGATGTAGCTAAAAAATTATTTCCTTATGTAAATGCTTTGGATAAAATTGTTACTATGGATGGTCATAAGCTCAAAGTTATAGGAGTACTGGAAAAACAAGGTGCGGCATTCGGTCAAAGTAATGATAACTTTGCAATTATTCCTATTACAACTTTTCAAAGTTTTTACGGGAAGCACTCGAGAAGTATAAATATTACTGTTATGGGATATGAAAAAGAATCTTACAATGATCTTATAGAAACAGCTTCCGGTTATTTTAGAACAATACGAAAAGTACCTGCCGGAGAAGAAAATAATTTTGAAATCTTCTCAAATGAATCTGTCCTTACACAGATTAATGATATTACAGTTGGTGTTAGAATCGGTTCAATAGTAATTGCCGCCATTGCATTGTTAGCTGCCGGTGTGGGTATTATGAACATTATGTTAGTCTCGGTAACCGAGAGAACAAGAGAAATTGGAATTAGAAAAGCAGTCGGTGCGAAAAAAAGGAATATACTTGTTCAGTTTTTAAGTGAAGCAGTTACTCTTTGTTTGATAGGAGGTCTGCTCGGAATTGTTTTAGGTGTTGCCGCCGGTAACTTAGCAGGATCTTTCTTAGAAGCTAATGCAGTTATTCCGGTTGATTGGGTACTTATAGGAGTTTTATTGTGTGTTATTATCGGTGTTACATTCGGCACTTATCCAGCATATAAAGCCGCCAACCTAGATCCGATTGAAGCTCTTAGATACGAATAATTTTTTGGCGGGCAATTCTGTTAAAATTAAAGAATGCTTTTTTAGATTTTAAAATTGCATATTATTGCCCGTTATAAATATTTTAACTGTATGAAAAGTTTTCTTATTGAATTTCCTGAGATTCTGCTTATTGCTCTTAGGGCAATGCGTGCAAACAAACTCCGTTCCGTGTTAACTACTTTAGGAATTATCATTGGTATTGTTGCAGTAACAACAATGTCAACTGCAATTGTTGGTCTTCGTGAAGCATTCATTAGTTCAATATCATCTTTTGGGAGTGATGTACTTTACGTTGATAAGTTTCCTTGGTTTGCAATGGGAAACTGGAATCAGTACAGAAACAGAAAAGATATTACTTATGAACAGTATGAAAAACTTCGTTCCGTATTAAAAAATTATGAAGCAATGGCACCGAGTAAAAGTACCTTTGGTGCAGGAGTAAAAAGAAAAGAAAAATCTGTTCAGGCAACTTTGGTCTTTGGTACAACTGAAGATTATCAAACAACAGGCAATGTTAATCTCGCAGAGGGAAGATTCTTAAACGATCTTGACGTTAAAGCGGGAAGAAGAGTTTGTGTTGTAGGAAAAGATATCGTTGATGAATTGTTTCCCAGGGAGAATCCGCTTAATCAATACATAAAGATTAATAATGTTCCAATGCAGGTTATAGGAGTTCTGGAGAAACAAGGCAGCGGCATGATGGGTGCTTTTAGTTTGGACGGACAGGTTATTATGCCGTTGAAAACTTTTGAGACAGTCATAAGCAATAGACATCAAAGATTAAGAATTGATATAAAGATTGGTGATGTTTCCAAACTTGAAGATGCAAAAGAAGAAATTATTTCCGCGATGCGTGTTATCCGAAAAGTACCGCTGAATAAACCTGATGACTTCGCAATAAATCAGCAGGAAGCATTAAAAGATATGTATGACAAAACAATTGGAATTGTTGCATTAGCCGGAATTGTAATTACTGCTCTTTCGCTTTTTGTAGGAGCTATTGGAATTATGAACATCATGTTTGTTTCGGTAACCGAGCGGACAAGAGAAATCGGAATAAGAAAAGCTATCGGTGCAAAAACGTGGTCTATACTTTTTCAATTTTTAACCGAAGCTGCAATTCTGTGTGTCATGGGCGGAATTATTGGATTAATAATTTCATTCCCTTTGAGTTTAGTCATTAATCAATTTTTACCGACTGCAATGCCGTTAGATATTGTTTTTATTTCATTATTAATTTCTGCTTTAGTCGGAGTTATATCGGGATTTTTACCGGCTTGGAAAGCATCAAAACTTAATCCGGTTGATTCATTACGTTATGAGTAATTAATATGCAAATATTTGAAAGCATTAAACTCGCATTTAGTTCTATCATAGCAAATAAGCTAAGATCGTTTTTAACTTTGCTTGGTATTGCCGTAGGTTTATTTTCGATAATTATTGTGATGACCGCAATCAGCGCTATTCAACAAAGCTTTGAAGATATTTTTAATTCGATCGGCTCGAACAATTTTATTGTTTCAAAATGGCCTGCACTCCAAATTGGTCCGCACGATAGAGGAAGAAACCATAACCGAAAAAATTTAACAATTGCCGAAGGAGAAAAATTAAAAGAGTTTACTCAGCTTCCGGTAGCTGTTGGAATTCAAATAAGCAGAGGCGGAAGAACAATTAAATTTAACGGTGAAAAAACTAATCCTGATGTGCCTGTTGTTGGTGTCAATCAGGATTTATTTATTACCAATGATTTAAAAATCGGAGAAGGAAGAAATTTATCAATATCCGATTACGATTATGCACGGCCAACAGCAGTTATTGGTACAGATATAGTTGCCAAATTGTTTAGAAATATTCCCCCGGTTGGCCAGCAAATCAAAATTGATAATTTTAATTTTGAAGTTGCCGGGGTTTTTGAAAAGCGGGGATCAATATTCGGTCAATCTCAAGATAACTTTGTAGTTATTCCGCTTAAGACATTTGAAAAATGTTTTGGATCTGAAAGAAGCTCATCCTTCATAGTAATGGCTCCGGATAAAAATATGATAGATAAAACTATGGATGAAGTTATTGGCGCTATGAGAAAGATACGTAAAGTTGAAAGCGGGCAGGAAAACGATTTTGAGCTTATTACAAATGAACAATTGATCCAACAGTTTAATGATTTAACAAAATATTTTAAACTTGGAGCTGCTGTAATTGCATTCATCGCTCTGCTTGCCGCCGGTGTTGGAATAATGAACATTATGCTTGTTAGTGTAACTGAACGTACGCGTGAAATAGGTATTAGAAAAGCTATTGGTGCAAGAAAGAAAACAATACTAACTCAATTTGTTGTTGAAGCAGTTTCACTTAGCTGGTTCGGCGGTTCAATTGGAATATTTCTCGGCGTTCTTGGCGGAAATATGGTTGCTTTACAATTGGGTGTATCTATTGTCTTACC
>VEPI01000099.1 GCA_012026935.1 Melioribacter sp.
CCTGAGTGAACAAAGTTGTATAAATAAATTTTTATAACAATCGAGTAATAGAAAAATGAAACGATTTAAAATATTTTCAACCATCATACTTATTATCACAATAAATCTTTCCGCACAAACCGGATTAATCAACAAATTCGAAATTAAACAGGATGATCTAACAATCACTCGTCCCGCACAACCGAATCAGTACATGGATAAGATCGGGCAGAAAGCTGCATTGTTAGGTTACGAGAACGGTTCATTCGAAATGTGGATTTGGCCGTGGAAAGTTCTGCGCAATTTTGAAATACAATTTTTTGTTGGAACAACAACCCAGCCCATTCCGGCCAAAGATATTCTACGCGATATTTCCGTTACCCCAGAAGCAACGACCTTGACTTATGTTTATGAATCATTCACAGTGAAAGAAATAATTTTTGTGCCGCATGATAAGCCAGGTGCGATGATTCTTCTTGATGTTAATACAACAACCCCGCTTACAATTGTTCCCGGGTTTATGCCTGTCATGCAGCCGCAATGGCCGGCAGGAATCGGCGGACAATACAGTTACTGGGATGACGGAATGAATGCGTATGTAATCTCCGAATCTCAACAGAGAGGATTGTTTTTGTGCGGCTCACCGGTTGCACAGCAAATGGCAGCACCGCCGGCCCACATGTTTGCCGATAATCCGATTCAATTTAAAATTGACATTAAACCCGGAGACGCAAAAAATAATTTTATTCCAATTGCAATTGCCGGAAGCCCCGTTAAAACAAAATATGATTCGGTAAAAACACTTTATAAAAATCTTCTCGGTAATGTTGAAATGTTCTACAAAAAAAATTGTGAATATTATGAAAATCTCCGAAACTCAACTGTTGAAGTAATAACTCCGGATGAAAAACTAAATCTTGCATTCGAGTATGGAAAAGCTGCTCTCAATAATTTGATAGTTGAAAATGCAACACTGGGAAAAGGTTTAGTTGCCGGCTACGGATTAAGCGGCGGGGGCGGCCGTCCGGGATTTGCGTGGTACTTCGGCGGAGACGCATTTATTAATTCACTTGCGATGAATAGTTACGGAGACTTCTCAACCGTTAAAGAGGCACTTGAGTTCACGCAAAAATGGCAGAGAGAAGAAAATTTTCCAATTAGAAAAAAGAATCCTACCGATAAAGTAATTGATATAGGGAAAATGGCACACGAACTTTCACAAAGCGACGGGCTTGTTGATTGGTGGAACGATTATCATTTCGGATATAATCATGCAGATACTTCTCCATGGTATTTGGTTGCGATCGGTGATTACTTCAGAAAGACAGGAGACATTGAGTTCATTAAAAAAAGTTGGAAGTCAATTGTGCAAGCATATAAATGGAGTTTAAGCAAAGACAGTAATGGCGATGGTTTGATGGATCTTAAAGGTGCGGGACTCGGAGTTCTTGAATTTGGTTCTCTCGTGCATATCTTTAATGATAATTATACACAAAGCCTGTGGACGCAAGGGATTAAAGAAGTAAACTTAATGGCTAAGTACGCAGGCGATAAGGAGATTGAAAACGAAACAGAAAAACTCTTTCCGAAAGCACGGCAAGCATTAGAAAAAATATTTTGGATTGATGATCTTGGCTTTTACAGTTTTGGTGCGGCAGAAGACGGCAAACAAGTTCGTGATAAAAATATTTATTCATCAACGTCAATTCTTTTCGGATTAAGTGATGAGAAACGAAGTGTGAGCACAATAAAACAGTTCAACGAAAGCGATATGGCTACAGATTGGGGAATTCGTAATCTTTCCAATAAATCTTCCTTGTATGATCCGACAAATTATAATTACGGAACTATATGGGCGTTCACTTCGTATTTTATAGCGGGTGCGCAATTTGCAACTCATTTTAATTTACAAGGTTACCAAACAATTAGGAATACTGCACAACATGTTTTTGATTACGGATTAGGAGTTGCACCTGAAGTTTTTTCGGGTGATATCAACACAAAGCTTGGTGAAGCTTATCATGATCAAGGATTTTCTATCAGCGGTTATGTTTTTCCTATAGTACATGGGTTGATTGGTCTGGATGTTGATGCACTGAACAATAAAATAACTTTTGCGCCAAAATTACCCGCTGATTGGAAATTTTTGAAAGTAAACAATATTAAAGTTGGAAACACAACAGCGAATGCAGAGTGTAGAGTACAGAATGGTGAGATGAAGTTGCTAATGGATATAAATAGTGATAAAGAAATTGATTTTGAATTCAATCCGGATTTTGAATTAGGTGCTGAAATTAATTCCGTTACTTTAAATGGGAATAAACTTGATTACGAATTTATTAAACACGAGCAAGCTTATCAGTTAAAAACTAATTTCAAGCTAAAAGGTAAAAACGAGTTAGTTATAAATTATAAATCATCTATTGGAATTTATTTTCTACAATCAGTTACCCCGATTGGAGCGACGAATGAAGGATTGAAAATTATTTCTCAAGAGTTGGATGGAAATAAACTTATAATAAACTGCGAAGGTAAAACGAATAGAAATTATGAATTGGGAGTTATGAATTATGAATTGATCCAAAATATTACCGGCGGGGAATTAAAAGACGGAAAATTAATTGTAAATATTCCGGGCAAAGGTACTGATTTTGTAAAGCATAAAGTTGAGATCACAAAAAAATGAAATAAGAACAACGTCTCTTATTTTATTTACAGAAAAAGTTTAGGAATAAATTGAAGAAAAAATATTATTAGCAAGAAAAAAATATTTAAAAGTTGTTAGGAATAACAATTCAATTTTAATACATTTTAAAAGAACAAAGAAGCTAATCTCATTTAATTTTTATTATTACATGCTACCAATAACACTTGATACTCAAACACAGACAAATCTTTTTCAAACAAGTGAGAGCAGTGTTCCTCATTTTGAATTACAAGTCGTTAACGAAGGACTTTTTCCGGAAGTCAAACTTTATTATTTAGGAAGTAAAAAAGTTAAGAAAACAAAAAAGTTCAAAAAGGGAAAGAACGCCTCTGCTAAAAAGAACAACAATTTATTAACTGCCGAATACCCCCATGTGATTAAATTAGCAGTTTAAATCTGTTTCAAAAAATCATTTCGAAAGGACGCACGTTTAAAATATTTCTCTTCTTCCTAATAACATTATTAACAAACAATACAAAAGAAAGGGGCCTGTGATGAGGTTCTTGGTTGAAGTAAAGCTGCCTGTTGAAACCGGAAATTCGGCAATTCTTGACGGTACATTAACGAACAAAATTCAGTCGGCAGTTCAAAATCTTAAACCGGAAGCGGTTTATTTTACTATTCGCTACGGCCAGCGCACAATGTATGCAGTGTTTGATCTTAAGTCGGAAGATCAAATGGTATCTTCTTTCGAGCCGCTCTGGCTTGATTTTAATGCCGATATAAATATTTTTCCGGCCATGACACCCGCGGATTTAGAAAAAGCGGGACCTGCATTCCACAAAATTGTTGAAAGCAGAAAAAAATAAATCTCACTTCTAAAAGGCGGGTCATTCTGATCCGTCTTTCTCTTATATAATCATCACGAAAGAAAAAATCATCTTGTTTGTTCTTTGCGGAACAAATCCGGCTTCCTGTTCATCTAAAGTATTGTAAAAGAAAAATGATTGGAAACACAGATGAAATTTAACGGCGGCAATTCGATTACAATTGATAAATATTTTTATGATGGAAAAGTCTCGCGTGTGGTTGTTAGATCCCAATTGAATAATTATTGGATGGATTTGCCTGTAAATTCTTTTTGGGCAAGATCATTTGTCGCTGCGGTTATTTCAATTATGAAAGCAATTTCGGCGGTAATAACAGATCTTAAAATTGCTGTTGTAAAACATCAAACGTTTCAAGTTTAATAAGAATTAAATAACAAACAGGTATAAGAAAAATGGAATTTAAAATTAAAGGTCAAGAACTTCTTGCCAAGATAGAAGAGCTGATAAAAGAAGGAAATGCACGCAGAATAATAATTAAAGATGATAAGGGCAGAACATACATTGAGATTCCTGTAACGGTTGGAGTTATAGGAACTTTGTTTGCACCGGTTGTTGCTGCTATTGGCGCACTTGCAGGCGTTGCCGCCAATTTTACGATTGAAGTGATTAAAAAGGAAGAAGAAGAACAATCTCAACCGGATAAGAATTAGAAAACCATATTTGTAGAGCGATTCGCCGAATCGCTTAAACTAATTTTTAATTCTAAAAATTTAATTTCTATCTTATAAAGTGAGGCATATCGAAAGGAATTTCGAGCGATAACTCAACG